>JAZNWT010000119.1:0-11091 GCA_045593465.1 Clostridia bacterium | reverse complement strand
ACGGAGGCTTTGATTATCTTTCACCCGTTTTTGATTACTTTTTACAAAAAGTAATCGGGGTTTAAGGGGCGGAGCTCCTTACGGAACGATTATTCCATATCGTTGAGCTTCTTGTAGTAATCGTACTTATCCTTTGCTTCCTGCTCTGCACGTTCGAAGAGCTCTGCTGCTGCATCGGGGAAGAGCTTTGCGAGGGATGCGTAACGTGTTTCGCCCATGATGAATTCCTTATAATCGCTCTTAGCGGGCTTGCTGTCGAGTGTGAAAGGATTCTTGCCCTGATCTGCGAGGTCGGGGTTGTAGCGATAGAGGGGCCAGTAACCTGCTTCAACTGCCTTCTTAGCTTCCTGCTGTGACTTGCCCATGTTGATACCGTGGTTGATACAGGGAGCGTATGCGATGATGAGTGAAGGTCCTTTATAAGCTTCAGCTTCTGTGATAGCCTTCATGAGCTGATTCTGGTCAGCACCCATGCAAACCTTTGCAACGTAGACATAGCCGTAGCTCATTGCCATCATGCCGAGGTCCTTCTTCTTTGTACGCTTACCTGCTGCTGCAAACTTAGCAACGGAGCCTGTGGGTGTAGCCTTGGAGGACTGTCCGCCTGTGTTACTATAAACTTCTGTATCCAATACGAGGATGTTTACGTCTTCGTTCATTGCAAGAACGTGATCCAATCCGCCGTAGCCGATATCGTATGCCCAGCCGTCACCGCCGAAGATCCACTGTGACTTCTTGGTGAGGAGGTCTGACATTTCAACGATCTTCTTGCCTTCACAGCAATCGCAACCGCTTACGAGGTTCAAGAGAGCTTCGCCTGTTGTTCTTGATGCATCAGCTTCGTTCATGTTGTTGAGCCATGCTTCGCAAGCTTCCTTAACTTCTGCCTTCTCGGTCTTTTCTGCCAAGGAACGAACTACGTCTGCCAAAGCTTCACGACGCTGAGTTGTTGCAAGATTCATACCGAAGCCGAATTCTGCGTTATCTTCGAAGAGGGAGTTAGCCCATGCAGGACCGTGACCCTTGCTGTTTGTTGTGTAGGGGCAAGTAGGTGCACTGCCGCCGTAGATTGACGAACAACCTGTTGCGTTTGCAATCATCATTCTGTCACCGAAGAGCTGTGTTACGAGCTTTACATAAGGTGTTTCGCCGCAGCCTGCACAAGCACCGGAGAACTCGAACAAGGGCTGGAGGAACTGGCTTCCCTTAACCGTGTTCTTCTTGAGTTCAACGTTCTTGGGTTCAACCTTCATTGCTGCTTCCCAATTTTCAGCTTCCTTGTCGCAAATCTCGCTCAAGGGAACCATCTTAAGAGCCTTTTCCTTAGCGGGGCAAACCTCTGCACAGTTACCGCAGCCCGTGCAATCCAAGGGAGAGAGCTGAATGCGGAAGTTATAACCTGCAAATTCCTTGCCGTTAGCTGCCTTTGTTACATAGCCTTCGGGCATATTGTCGTTTGCATCTGTAAGTATCGGACGTATGCAAGCGTGCGGACATACGAGTGAGCACTGGTTGCACTGTATGCAGTTTTCGGGGATCCAATCGGGAACCAAGACTGCAACGCCGCGTTTTTCATACTTTGTTGTGCCTGTGGGAACAACACCGTCTGCTGCCATTGCACTTACGGGGAGCTTATCGCCGTTCTGTGCAAGTACGGGCTTGATGAATTCATTGAAGTACTTATCATCTGTTACGGAAGCAAGAACTGCACCTTCGGTTGTTGTTGCCCATGATTCGGGATATTTGATCTCTACAACGCCCTGTGCACCTGCATCGATAGCTGCATAGTTCTTCTGAACAACTTCGTCGCCCTTCTTAGCGTAGGACTTCTTAGCTGCTGCCTTCATGTATTCGATAGCCTGGTCAGCTTCCAAAACGCCGGAGAGCTTGAAGAATGCGGACTGCATAATTGTGTTGATGCGGTTGCCCATGCCAACTTCACGTGCGATCTTTATAGCATCGATATTATAGAAACGAACCTTGTTCTTTGCGATAGCATTCTTCATGGAAGCAGGCAATTCTTTTTCCATCTCCTCAAGTGTCCAGGGAGAGTTCAAAAGGAAGATACCGCCTTCCTTGATGCCTTCTGCAACATCATAACGTGTTACATAGGAGGGGTTATGGCAAGCTGCAAAGTCTGCCATGTCGATGAGATAGGGGCTCTGAATGGGCTTCTTACCGAAACGGAGGTGAGAAACCGTGAAACCGCCGGACTTCTTGGAGTCATATGCGAAATAGCCCTGTGCATACATGTCTGTATGGTCACCGATGATCTTGATGGAGTTCTTGTTGGCACCGACTGTACCGTCACTGCCCAAACCGTAGAACTTGCAAGCAATAGTTCCCTCGGGAGCTGCGTTTACCTGCTCGTTGATGGGGAGGGATGTATTTGTTACGTCGTCATTGATGCCGACTGTGAAATGATTCTTGGGAGAAGCAACTGCGAGGTTGTCGTAAACAGCCTTAACGTGTGAAGGTGTAAATTCCTTGGAACCCAAACCGAAACGACCGCCGTAAACTTCGATATCGCCTCTGCCGCATTCTTTCAATGCTGCAACAACGTCCTGATAGAGAGGTTCGCCCATGGAGCCGGGTTCCTTTGTTCTGTCAAGAACTGCGATACGCTTTGCTGTTGCAGGGATTGCTTCTGCAAACTTTGCTGCTGCGAAAGGACGGTACAAACGAACCTTAACAAGACCGAGCTTTTCGCCCTTGCTGTTGAGGTAGTTGATTGTTTCTTCAACTGCATCGGCACCGCTGCCCATTACTACGATGATGTTTTCTGCATCCTGTGCACCGACATAATCGAAGAGCTTATACTGTCTGCCTGTTATCTTTGCAACTTCGTCCATATAATACTGAACGATGCCGGGGATTGCTTCATAATACTTGTTTGCAGCTTCTCTGCCCTGGAAGTAGATATCCGGATTCTGAGCTGTACCTGCCTGCTGAGGATGCTCGGGGTTAAGAGCACGCTCACGGAACTTCTTAACAGCTTCAAAGTCACAAAGCTTTGCCATATCTTCGTAATCAATAGCTTCTACCTTCTGAATTTCATGAGAGGTACGGAAACCGTCGAAGAAGTGCAGGAAAGGAATGCTTCCCTTTATAGCGGAAAGATGGCTTACGAGAGCAAGATCCATAACTTCCTGTACGGAAGCGGATGCGAGCATTGCAAAGCCTGTCTGGCGAGCACCCATAACGTCACTGTGGTCACCAAAGATCGAGAGAGCATGCATTGCAAGAGCTCTTGCCGTTACGTGGAATACGCCGGGAAGAAGCTCGCCTGCTATTTTGTACATATTGGGGATCATAAGGAGCAAGCCCTGTGATGCTGTGAATGTTGTTGTCAAAGCACCAGCCATGAGTGAGCCGTGAACAGCACCTGCTGCACCGCCTTCGGACTGCATCTCTGCAATACGAACCTTCTGACCGAAAATATTTGTTCTGCCGTTCGCAGCCCAATCGTCAGCTGATTCAGCCATGGGTGAGGACGGGGTAATGGGGTATATAGCTGCTACATCCGAAAATGCATAAGCTACATGAGCGGCGGCGGTATTACCGTCAATTGTCATTTTTTTTGCCATGTAAATTGCTCCTCCGTTTAGTTGTTCTTTTATTATTATACGTAATTGGTCTTTTGACCAACTTGTATTATATATTCTCTTTGTTTATGTGTCAAGTTGTGCAACGCCCCGAAAGCGGCTTTAAGAGGCTGTTTATCGTTGTTTTTTCCCAAGCAAAATAGTATACTTTTATAAAACAAAAGTCTCTTTCAACATCAGGAAATAAATTTAAGGAGCATTATTATGAAAATCCATGCCACAGGAACATTAAACCGTAAAAACACAAAAGCACTTTTTCATTTTCTCATGTATAAAAAAGCACATCCGAAAACCGCTTTTGTTTTGATAAGCATATTATTTGCCCTTTTAGCCGCAATCAATATTTTTCTCATGCTTCTTTCGGGCACAAGCGATTCTTTGTTTACTATATTGCTCTGTGCTTTAATATGTTTGCTGAATTGTTATATATACTTTATTTTGCCCAAGCTACAATATAATGCTTTGGGTAAGCTGAAAGATATCACAAACGAATATACATTTTGCGATAACGAAGTTATTGCTGTTGCAAAAAACGCCGAATACAGCGGCGTTGTAAAGCTCAAATATTCTTTAATATTCAAAGCCGCCGAAACATCACAGCATTTCTTCATTTACGAAAACAAATCGCAAGTTTTCATCGTCGATAAGTCAACGCTTTTAGGTGGCACGGCAGAAGATATAAAAAACAAGCTCATGCCCTTGCTCGGCAAAAAGTATATGCTGTGTAATTATTAAACGGCAAATTATTTTGCATTTTTATACGAAATCATAATATGACTCGGAGCAAAAAGCATTGCCGATACAATCAACAGCACGGATCTGCTCATACTTCCGCTGAAAAGAAACATTACAGATGGAATAATAGAAAGTGCCAACGCTTTGAAAACAGTATTTTTCTTTGAGCAAATAATCCATATTGCACAATACAGAACAGAAAGCAATGCATTCACAATAATATAAATTGCAAACGCTTCGTCAGACCACCAACCAAACCAAGTACCCGGAATATTGATTATCATAAATCCAAAACAGCCAAAACACCCGATTTGTTCAACAATCTCAAGCAACTTGCTGTTATATTTATTTTCAAAACCGTCCCTGCATTTTATTGCATATATAATGTTGGGAATCATGATAACAACCATAAATCCCAACCCGAAAAGATTAAGCCATTGCAAGATAAAGTATATTCCTCCGTTATTATGTTGTTTTTCAATTATCAGTATCTTATCTCGTACGATTACGCTTCTCTGAAAATTATCCAATCGTCAATGTTAACATCTTCAAGCGAGCACTTTTCATCGCCTTTCAAATAAGGTTGAAGATGATAAAACAACAAACAGCTATTTAAATATGCTAACAGCTGCGGTGAACGTCTTTTATATCCGTATTGGCGAAGCAAAGAACGCAGTTTTATTCGCACATATTTTCTCTGCTCATTTTGAAGTATACGGATTCTGATACTCTTAAAGAACAATTCTATTCCTAAATATTCGCTTATATACTGCTCCTCGGTAATTGTACCTTGCGATAGCCATAACTCTTTCTGCACAACAGGAAACTCGGAATCTAAAAAAGCTTTGTCATGCAAATAATAACTCCAATACGCTGTCTGCAAAAAGAACCGTCTTGTACTTTTTCTATATTTCGGAGCAATAAACGCCCTATCTTTTTCCCATATTAAATCAAGAAGATGTGCTTCTCCTTTAGCTCCTAATTCCATGCCGCCGATAATAGTCGCAATATCAAGCGGGGTATAATAAAACTCCTGCATTATTTATCACTCTTTTTCGAATTGCAACTTCTGCACAGAATTTGCAAGTTCTCACCAACACTCTTGCCGCCTTTGTTCATGGGTACTATGTGGTCTACATGGAAATAAACCCTTGAACGCCCTTTTCTTCCGCAAACAGCACATAGGTATTCTCCATACTCATTTTTTGATTTACCGAAAGCCTCATCTCTTAACTTCTTTTCAAGTTCGGGATTTATTTCTCTTATTTCATAAAGAGGTAAATCTTCCAAAGCTCTCATACCATACTTCACGTTGTCCTCTATGCTGTCATAGATATCGGGATGTGCAATCTTATTGTACTCAATATCCAACTGAGTAATAAAGTATAGCTTATGTCTGAAAAACAGACGAAGTATATTGTCATCATTATTATCCCAAATCGAGTCAACATACTCTTTTCGCTTTTTGCCGCCAAGTCCCTCGTCCCATAAGTATTGAGCAATAGCTGCAACATCAAGTTTGTTTTTATCTATTTCATCAAAAGTATAAAACTTGGGGGCTGTTTCATATTGTGCATAGTATTTCAATATGTTTCTGATGTCTTTGCTCGAATACGGTGGGAACATTTCACCACAGAAAAAAGTATCCTTGCACTGTGTTTCCATTTCAGAAAGCAGTTCTTCAGGCAAATACTCGTCCTTTGCCTCAAAAGCATTAAACAGTTCGGGCAATGCCGCCATAAACTCGCTGTATGCTTGTGCAGTACTGTTATATACCATTACCTGATACGAATGATCCATTCCGTTTTCTTCAAGATATGTAAACGCATACATTCCTATGGGTACACGTTGCATAAACGGAATCTGTTCCAATTTACTTGTATCAACACTTTCATCAAGAATCGAAGCAAATTCTTCTATTTTAGAAATTGCTATCGTTACAATATCACGATGTATTCTGTCTGCAACAGCATCGGAAAACTCGTTATTTCCCTCAAACAAGCTTTCGGGATTTACCCATGCAATTCTTTCGTCCCATCTGTCTATAAATGAAACAATATTCGCCGTTTCCGTACCGCCTGCCGCAGGTCCTCTCAATGCACGTCCTACCATTTGCGTCATGACAATAGTCGAAACTGTCGGACGAGCCAAAAACACAGTCTTTGTTTTAGGTAAATCAATGCCCTCAGTAAGTATATTTACATTGATGAGTACTTGCAAACGACCTTCTGCATAATCATTTATCTTCTTAATGTTTTCCTTAGAACTTATTGTAACTCCGGTAATCGAGTTTTTTATATCCGAAACAATATAATCAGCATTTACACCTGCATCATTAAAAAGTTTAGACAATACAATAGCGTGAGGTATATCTACGGCAAAAACAATCGTCTGTTCGTATTCTTTCCGATTGGCTTTATATGTTTCAACAATCAGCTTGTTACGCAAAGCACTCTCCGACATTTTCTTTGCTATATTGTCAGGAATAACATCTAAGTACTGAATGCTGTTTAATGCATCAATGCCTATATCATCGCTGTAATTTTCTGAAGTATAATAACTCTCAAAAACAGGTTTTGCGAGTATTCGTCTGTTTATAAGCTCTTTAAGACTTATTTGATACGCAATTCCGATATCGCCTTTTACTGCTTTTCCGTCTTTTATTCCGTCAGAATATATTTTTGCCAACAAACCCTGTTCGTTTGCTGCTGTGCGAAACGGAGTTGCTGTTAAACCGATAAGTTTTACATTTTTAACTTGGTTTTTCACATAGTCTATTACCCTGCGATAGGTTCTTGCAGTAGAATGATGTGCTTCATCAATGATAAGATATACTTCTTCTTCATTTTTCAACCACGAATCTAAGCAAGATATATTTCGTCCTATGCTGTCTTTACTTACAATGAGTAGTTGGTCGTTATTGTTAATGTCATTTGTTCGATCATGTGTCGATGCACCTGATACAACACGAAAATAAAACGATGCAATATGAGGAGTAATTTCAGCATAAGCAAATTTCTGAAAAGACTCCGCTGCTTGATCCAAAAGCATATGTCTATGTGCAATCCAAAGAATTTTCTTTTTCTTATCCAAGGCATTTTTTAAAAGCCACATAGATGCAGTATATGTTTTCCCTCCACCAGTAGGCAAAACAACCAAAGTGCTGTATGATTGGTTTTTATTCATTATATCAAGGCATTCCATTGCCCTTTTCTGATGCTCATATAATGTTCTTGTGTTTGAACCCTTTTTAGGGAATACTTCACCAAACGATTTTACTTTTACGGAATCAACAGAAATGCTCATTATGCAAAACTTTCCTTTCGCTGTGTTCTGTGAACATAATACCACACTGTCATATTTTGTTCAACGAAGAAGTATTTTGTCCGTTTTGCTTCATTTATCCATTATTTTCATCATCCAACTTGCACCTAAAACCATGACTTTTCTTGACAGCGACGAAAAGTGAATTATATAATTAGCTTGACTTTAGGTCGGACAGTTCGAAACCATCCTGTCCTTAAACAAAACTACGGGCAACAAATCTATATTTTTACGCCCATTCGGGTGCTTTTTTTTTGCCCTCAAAACAACTTTACAGCCTAAAAAATAAGCAAGACGAGGGTGTTTATGATTCGTTACAGCATTATTCACGAAAAAAATCCAAGAGAGATGCTTCTTTTAAGAGGACTTGGTTGTCGTTGGTGCAAATGTGCATTTTGCGATTACCATTTGGACTGTTCGTCCGATGAAGCGGAAAATCTTATGCTCAACCTTGAAGCAATGGCAAATGTTACGGGCATTTATAAACATCTCGAGGTTATAAATTCGGGCAGTTTTCCCGAGCTTGGCAATGCAACCTTGTTTGAACTTATTGAGCTCTGCCATAAGAAGCAGATCCATACCCTGCATTTTGAATGCCATTATCTTTATCGCAACGAAATACCGTTTTGGCGTGAAGCATTCAAAAAAGTCGGTACAACATTAAAAATCAAAACAGGAGTCGAGAGCTTCGATTATGATTTTCGTGAAAAAGTTCTGAAAAAGGGCATCGAAGCAAAAGAACCGTCCGTTATTGCAGAATATTTCGACGAATGCTGTTTGCTTTTCGGCATCGGCGGTCAAACTGTGCAAAGCATGATTTCGGACATAGATACAGGTCTTAAATATTTCGAGCGTGTATGCGTAAATATTTTTGTGGAAAATCAAACCGAGATAAAGCCCGATAAAGAGGTTATTTCAAAATTCATGACTCAGGTCATGCCCAAATATATCGATAATGACAGAATTGATATTCTGATAAATAATACCGACTTTGGCGTCGGTGGGGAGGTTTGCTGTAATGACAAATGAATTATTGCTGTTAGGTTCTGTTGTTCTGATTTACGGAGCTGTTTTGCTGTCCTACCGTCTTTTCGGCAAGGTCGGTCTGTATATTATGACCGTCATAGCCACAATCTTAGCAAACATTGAAGTGCTTATCATGATTGACGGTTTCGGCATGGAGCAAACACTCGGTAATGTAATGTTTGCGTCCACCTATCTCATTACCGATATTCTCAGCGAAAACGAGGGAAAAAAGAGTGCATCGAAAGCCGTTTGGATAGGCGTGTTCAGTTCCGCACTCATGCTTTTGTTTACTCAATATTGGCTTTGGTATATCCCCGCATCGTCGGATTGGGCAAGCGAACATATCCACGCAATATTCTCCACTACCCCCAGACTTCTCGCGGCAAGCTTTTTGGGATATGTCATTTCGCAGCGTTTCGATGTGTGGCTGTATCACCGTTGGTGGGATTTCACGACCAAAAAAACAGGTAACAGCATACGTTTCTTATGGCTTCGAAACAACGGCTCTACCTTGATATCCCAAATGCTGAATACCATCATATTTACATTTATCGCCTTTGCAGGTTGGTACGACACAAAGAGTTTGATATCAATTCTGCTGTCAAGCTATCTTATCTTCATCGTAACCAGCCTGCTTGATACTCCTGCGGTATACTTGGCTCGCAAGATGAAACAAAAAGGGTTGATACGCAGTGAATAAAAAGAAAGACTTGGATAGTTGAAACATTACACAATAAAACATCGCAACCCATAATTCGGAATGCGATGTTTTGAATTTTATCTGTTAGTTTCGGGATTGTTTGTTCTGCCTAAAATATAATCCACGGATACTCCATGAAAATCAGCCAGCTTTATCAAAATCTTTTGGGAGAATAAAAGTGAAATAATGACCTACAGTCATTGTGAAATTTGATGCTTCCCATAAAGTGAAATGAAATAAATCCACTAACGCCCACAGGCATTTCACATGGCAAAGCCATATTTCACACGCAAAGCGTATTTCACAAATCCCAAAAGGGATTTATTTCGTTGAAAAAACGACAGGCCGAAACCTGTCGTTTTTTCTGGTGGAGACGAGGGGATATCCATTTGCTCATTTCAGCCATGCGTGCTTGCATTCCATGCTTCGCACTTGGGCTTATTCGCAAATGCCGGCCGCTAAAAACGCCGCACTGTGGCGTTTTTTCCCAAGCAAAGCTTGGGACGTTATCTTCGAATCCCTTCCGATACCAAATAAAAAAGGGGCTTTTAGCCCCTTTTTTATTTGCTAAAGGCAGGCAATAAGGTGCATAAACATAGGTAAAAAACGAAGAAAAGGTGCGTAAATTACACAATACTGCTTTTAATAGTTTCCAAGATTTCTTTTTCCGCCTCTTTGCCATATGCATAAAGTGTAACAGTGATACTCGTTCCGTCTTTCAGTCTAAATGTATAGAAAAAACAATCATCAGAAATAATCGTATCACCTTTGCGTAATTTACTCTCAACAGAACCAATATCACATATTCTGACAACAGTTTTTTGAAAAACTGTTTTTCCGTTTTTCTCTGTGCCTCTTGGAAAAACAATCTTATCTGCATCTATTATCAATGCTCTGCTTTTTTCAGCAAGAAAACAAGCAAGAAATATAACACCCAACAATCCACCTAATAATATAAAGCCAACAGGCAACCCAATATTTTTAACACCTGTAAAAACAATAATAATACCAATCAGCACTACTGTGCCACAAATCAAAGCAGCTATCGCAAGCAACTTTGTTGTCCGAGAAGTATATCTTTTCATTTTGCATTCGCCTTTAAGGTTTTACAGCTTGAAATCAACATTCGCCTGATACGACCGCAGAGATTTCTGTGTTTTTTGTAGGTTGTTTCATCGATGCCGTTTGTATTATATAACAATTGCAGCCAACCTTCTGTTTCGCTACATTCTTTGAGAGCTATTTCAAATTTTGAAAGCATATCAGCTTTACTCTGTCCATAATTTGCTTCACGGATATTTGCATAAATGCTACTTGAACTTTTACGAATTTGAAAAAGAGTGTTAGAAGGTGCTTTTATGTTCTGACAAAGCAATTCTATTTCTGTTGCAATTTGCTCAGAATATATAAGCAAATAGTTTTTTGACATATAACCACTCCTTTTAAGGGAATTATACTACTTTTCTGCAAACGAATCAAGGCGAAGCCTTGTATATCATCCGCAACTTGTTGCGGTATATTATCAACACGAAGTGTTGTATCTCATCAAGCCGCAGGAGAGTTTATGCACGGCTATGCCGTGATGATATACCATCGCAAAGCGATGGATGATATACAGCCCCGTTGGGGCTGATGATATGCCAAGCCTGCGGCTTGGATAAAAAAAGAAGTAACTTTTGGTAGACAAAAGTTACTTCTTTT
>JAZNWT010000118.1:0-2589 GCA_045593465.1 Clostridia bacterium | reverse complement strand
CACGCTCGCAAGCGTGCAAAAAATAGTCCGGTGGACTGTTTTTTAGTTCCCCGGGCTGGCGGCGGCACTGCCCCAGTGACGCCGGGACTCCCCTACCGGGTGCCAAAAAACAACACTATCCCTTTTGGGATGGTGTTATTTTTTTGTAATCAAAAAGGTTGGGGAGTCGAAGGGAACGGCACGCTCGCAAGCGTGCAAAAAATAGTCCGGTGGACTGTTTTTTAGTTCCCCGGGCTGGCGGCGGCACTGCCCCAGTGACGCCGGGACTCCCCTACCGGGTGCCAAAAAGGTTGTTTCATATCCTCTATCATTCAAGCATACAATTTCATATGCTTAATTTAGGTATTGCAATCTTACTTTTCATTGCAGGAATTTTATTCACCATGCGGTTTGGTTTCTTTCAAGTTACTCATGCAGGCATGATATTCCGTCATGCTTTGAAGCTGTTAAAAAAAGAAAACAGAAAGACTGACGGTGACGGAATGTCGCCGTTTAAAGCTTTAACAACTGCTCTTGCCGGCTCTGTAGGCACGGGAAACATCGCAGGTGTTGCAGGTGCAATCATAATCGGCGGAAGCGGTGCAATATTTTGGATGTGGATAAGTGCCCTCTTTGGCATGTCAACAAAATATGCCGAAATAGTGCTTGCACTTCATTACAGAGGAAACGGCAAATATTCCGGCAGCACGATGGACGTTATAATAAACGGTCTTGGTAATAAAAAATATGCTTCCGCACTTGCATATACTTTTGCACTGTGCGGAACTTTGGCATCATTTGCAAGCGGGAACCTTGTGCAGATAAATGCTATTTCCGCTGCTCTATCCTCCGTTTTACCGTCTCTCTCCACTGCGTTCGTCGGTCTGTTTTTTGCTGTAATAACAATGGTTGTTCTCCTTGGAGGTATGCAGCGTATAGGTAAAGCAACCTCTTTCCTTGTACCGTTCATGAGCATATTTTACATTATTGCTTCGTTGCTTATAATTATCCCCAACGCATCAAAAATACCCGATGTTTTTTCAATGATTGTGCATGATGCTTTCTCGCTTTCTTCCGCAGTGGGAGGAATTGCAGGCTTTTCAATTGTGCGTGCTTTCCGTGTCGGTACAATGCGTGGTATATTCTCAAACGAGGCAGGAATAGGCTCCGCTCCTATGGCTCATGCCTGTGTTCCGAAAAGCACAAACCCTGTGGAGCAAGGCATGGTGGGAATATTCGAAGTTTTTGTTGATACGATACTCATATGCTCGCTTACTGCATTTGCAATACTTCTTTCGGGCGTAATAATCCCTTACGGCAACAGCGAAAGTATGAGCGTTGCACTTACAATAGATGCTTTCTCAACTGTCTTTTCCCGTGATACCGCCGCCGTTTTCATCTGCATTTGCACCGTGCTTTTTGCTTTTTCTTCTATATTGGGTTGGTCGCTTTACGGTATGAAATGCTGTGCATTTGTTTTTTCCGAACGCTCCCTGCCTATATATAAGGTAATATTCCCTCTGTTCCTCATATTAGGTGCAATTCTCGATTCAACACTCGCATGGAAAATAGGCGAGACTGCAAACGCATTGATGGCTTTCCCCAATCTTACCGCACTTATACTGCTTGCACCGATAGTAAAAAAACTTACTTTGTGTTATACTGTAAGATATGATAAACAAAGTAAACGGAAATATAACAGGAATAAAAAATACACTGCTTGAATCGCTCTCGTCGCTCTACGATGTAAAGATACCGGGCGATGAATTTGTGACATTTGAAATACTCTCATTCATGGCAGAAATGACCGCCGCTCTTAACAGGGAAATTCTCATCTGCATTTCCCGTGACGGTCGTATAATCGACGTTTCCATAGGCGATACGGGCAAGGTTTCATTTTCGAATATGCGTCTTGTACGAAATATCGACAGGCTTTCGGGAGTTCGCTGTATACACACGCACCCAAACGGCGACGGCAGATTGAGCGGTGTTGATTTAGGTACATTAAAAAGCATAAAGCTTGATTCGATGGCGGCTTTAGGTGTTAAAGCCAACGGTGAAATGACATCATTCTATGCCGCTTTCTTGGGCGAAATTGTGGGCGACGGTTTTGATACCGTGATTCACGGTCCATTAAGACCTTACAAGCTCCCCCATTCCACACTTTTAAACGAAATCACCCTTGCAGACAGCAGACTTAAAACCTCCGCTTTTGATTCCGAGGAAACCAAAGAGCGTGCAATACTTGTGGGCATGGAATCAAACGATGGTTATGATGCCCTAAGTGAGCTTGCCGAGCTTGCAAAAACCGCAGGTGCAGAGGTTATATATTCGCATCTTCAAAGAAAACGTACAATAGATAATGCAACATATATCGGAAGCGGCAAAGCCGAGGAGCTTTCACTCAAGGGCAGTGAGCTTAATGCGGATCTGTTTATTTTCGATGATGAACTCAGTGCAATACAAATACGCAATTTAGAAGATATTCTCGGTGCAAGAGTAATAGACCGCACACAGCTTATACTCGACATATTCGCGACACGTGCACAGTCAAGAGAGGGCAAGCTTCAAGTTGAGCTTGCACAGTTAAAATACCGCCTCCCCCGTCTT
>JAZNWT010000117.1:0-3090 GCA_045593465.1 Clostridia bacterium | reverse complement strand
ACCCCTCCGTATCGTTGCACAATGGCGATTATACAATATTTTTTTCTCTTTTGCAATGGTTTATTGCATCTGTTTATAAACTCTTATTGACAATGTCGGCTTTTTTAGTTTACCCTACTCTTAGTTTTATTTTTTAGGAGTAAGTGTTTTGGCTGAAGGTTTTGATATTCTCTCACGTGACGGCATTTCGGAATTTATTCTTCCCGAACTTTTGCCGTCTCACATTGAGGTTCACGACACCATTTCATCGACAAATGCTGTCATGAAGCAAAAAGGAACTTCTCTGCCTCACGGCAGTATTATTGCCGCATCGCACCAAACTACAGGTCGCGGTCGCTTGGGGCGAAGCTTTTTCTCCCCATCTGCTTCTGGCATTTACATGAGCATACTCACAAAGCCATCACTTTCTCCGTCTGAAATAACTTTAGTCACCACTTGTGCTGCAGTTTCCGTATGCGAAGCCATAGAATCGCTTTGTGATATCAAGCCTGAAATAAAATGGGTAAACGATATATTTGTAAATGACAGGAAAGTTTGCGGCATACTTACAGAATCTGTTTTTTCACCAAGCGGCAATTTGGAATTTTGCGTTCTGGGTATAGGAATAAATGTTTATCCGCCTATAAACGGTTTCCCTGAAGATATTCTTCCCATTGCAGGGCATATCTTCGATAAGCCTCAAAAAGCTCTCAGAAGCCATTTAACTGCTGCTGTATATAATTCTTTTATGCAGAATTATTCATTCCTTACCTCACGGTCTTACATCAACGAGTACAGAAAGCGATGTTTTGTTTTGGGAAAGCGTATAAATGTTATTTCCGCCGCTTCCTCCGCACCCATTCCTGCTCTTGCACTTGATATCGACGATGATTGCCGCCTGCTCGTTCAATATGATGACTCAAGCACGGAATATCTTTCAACAGGCGAAATAAGTATACGGTTATAAGAAAAACAGCCTTCGTACTTTACCGACAGGCTGTTTTAAGATGCCTATTTAATTATTTTGCAAGCAATTCTGCAATCTGAACTGCGTTTGTTGCCGCACCCTTACGTACCTGATCGCCACAGCACCAAAGTGTGAGGCCGAATTCTTCGTTCGTAAGGTCTTTACGGATTCTGCCGACATAGACCAAGTCCTGATCGCTTGTATCCAAGGGCATGGGATATGCCTTTGTTTCGGGATCATCAACCAGCTTACAACCCTTAGCATTTGCTATTGCCGCTTTTGCTTCTTCAACACTAACGCTCTCTTGAGTTGTAAGTGCTATTGAAATTGAGTGTGAACGCATTACGGGAACACGAACGCAAGTGCAGTTTACCTTCAATTCGGGCAAGTGCATTATCTTTCTACCCTCGTTCTGCATCTTCATTTCTTCTGATGTGTAGCCATTCTCGCCAAAACCGCCGATCTGGGGAATGAGGTTGAATGCTATCTGATACGGGAATACCTTGTTTACTATCTCGCCGCCGTCAACATATGCTTTTGCCTGTGCTTCAAGCTCTGTAAGACCTTCTGCACCTGCACCGGATACTGCCTGATATGTTGATGCAACCATTGTTTTGATGGGTGATATTTCTTTTATTGCGTTTACTGCAACCAAAGCGATTATGGTTGAGCAGTTGGGGTTTGCGATTATGCCGTTGTGTTTTTCAACATCTTCGGGATTTATTTCGGGAATTACCAAGGGTACATCATCACAAAGTCTGAAAGCACTTGAATTATCAACAAACACTGCACCCGCTGCCTTTATTGCCGGAGCAAACTGCTTTGCATACTTATTGTCAACCGCACCGAGTACGATATCCATACCTTCAAACGCTTCATCGCAAGCAAGCTCAACCGTGAGTTCCTTATCTGCAAACTGTATCTTCGAGCCTACGCTTCTGGGGCTTGCAAGACACTTGAGTGTATTTACGGGGAAATTTCTTTCCGCAAGCACTTTTAACATTTCACGACCTACGGCACCTGTTGCACCGAGAATTGCTACATTATATTTTTTCATTGTTTTTTCTCCCTTAATTGTTTGTAACAAAGCTGCTGTACAGCAATTTTATAGTCTTTTCAAAATCTTTATTGTCAACACCGACGGTTATGCTTATTTCATCAGCACCCTGGGATATCATGCGGATATTGATGTTGTTGCTTCCCAATGCATTGAACACTCTGCCCGAAACACCGGGGCGGAACATCATCTTTCTGCCGACTGTTGCGACCAAAGATATGTTTTCCATTACCTTAACTTCATCGGGTGAGCTTATACGTTTTATTTCTTCGACGACGTCATAAATATAGTCTCTGACCTTTTCCGTTGAAACAACCACCGAGAAGCAATCTATACCCGAAAGCGTAGTTTCGATATTTATATCGTAATTTTGGAATACAAGCAAAACATCACGCATGAGTTTCGGTTCGGACGAAACACGGTTTTTGTAAACGCTTATAATGCTGAAATTTCTTCTTCCTGATATTCCTGTTATGAATCTGCTCTTTTCTTCTTCGCTCTGCTCCTTTTCATCGAACGATTCCATTATGAGCGTTCCCTTATCCTGCGGAATGTTTGTGTTTCTGATATTCAACGGTATCTGCTTATCTCTTACGGGATAAATAGCATCTTCGTGCAAAACGTCTGCACCCATGTATGCAAGCTCACGCAATTCACTGTATGTTATGCGTTCAATACGCTTAGGTTCGTCAACAATACGGGGATCTGCCATAAGTATGCCCGAAACGTCCGTCCAATTTTCATATATGGAAGCATCAATAGCTGCCGCCGCAATAGAGCCGCTTATATCACTTCCGCCGCGTGACATGGTCTTAACCTTGCCGTTGGGCAACGAACCGTAAAAGCCCGGAATTACCAAACGTTCATACTGTGCAAGCTTTTTCGAGATTGCCGCATATGATTTTTCCAAATCGAGCTTTCCATCGTAATTGAAAAATACTACATCCTTCGCATCAACAAAATGATAGCCGAGATAGTTTGCCATAAGTATTGCAGAAAGATATTCTCCACGTGAAACAAGATAATCTATTGACATATCTTTATTCATGCGTGAACGTATCTTTGCGAATTCAGGCTCTAAATCACA
>JAZNWT010000116.1:0-2287 GCA_045593465.1 Clostridia bacterium | reverse complement strand
TGTTAAAACTGCATCGGTTGCCGCAGGTATAACATACTTAGCCGCGATTTCTTCAAACTTAGATACAAGGTTGTCACTTTCTGCCAAGTAAACATGTTCTTCATCTGAAGCAATACTTTCAAGAATCGACTGACATTCCGCACTTGTATAGAACAGCGGAGGTATTACACCATTTTCTCTGCCAAGATTCGTTCCTACCAAGCCGGAAGCTGTTGAACCTGAAGCAACGTCAAGACCGATAGCATAAATTTCAGCACTGTATACTTCCTTTGACTTATCGGACTGCATATGCGTTGAATTCAAAACAGTACGCTTCATCATCTGTGCTTCGCCACCGTCATTACGGATGTAGTTTTCATTTTCACGGTCGACCGTCATGCTTGAATACATGAATACATCTTCAAGGAAGCGATAGTTAATCCCGTTTGTAATTGTGGATTTGGTGCCGTTCATTCCTATAAGCGTTGTGGTCTTCCAACGTGATTTATCATCCATTCTTGCACCGGCTCTTGCTGCAACGTCAACAGCCAAAGCACCATAATAGTAGTAAGTTACAGTTTTATAGCCAAGCGTGCTATTGATATTGGCAACACCGTAAGTAGGATCACTTGTAGTTCCTGTATACGCTTGACCGCCTTCTGCAGTACCCCAATAATTCCAACCGTGGTTATCATTGTAAAATGTAGGGGCACCGTCTGTCAGGAAGATGACAACGGCATTACGGGTTGCCTTCTCTTCAGCAGTTCTGCTTGCCAAATACTGATTTGCTTTTCTGAAAGCATCGTCATAGTTGGTTGAACCATCTCCACTATAGGGCGTATACGCTGTTTTTGAACCTGCTTTGATCTTAGCAGCATCATTTGTAAAGCCCTGAACCTGCTTTGCATAATAGTTAAAGGAAACAAGAGCAATACGGTTACTTGAAGCTTCACCCGTCATGCTGTTGGGAGCCAAAACCAAGTCGGCAAAGGTATCAACAGCCTCCCACGAAGCCATAACCTTGGGTGCCGCTTCGGAAGTTGATTGTGTCACACCGTTGATCTGCCAAAGTGACTTCGAAATATCCATTATAACTACAAAGTCAGTATATTCACGCATACCAACGCTCTTAACGCTAAGCTCAACTTCACCGACACCTGAGTTATCCCAGTTAACGCCCTTTGCAGTCTTATTTATTGAAGTGGAGCCGTCTTCGGGATAGAGAGGATCGTCACTTGAAAGCTTGGGAGCTTCTTCTTCTTCCGCCAAAGGAGTAATTGTGGGATTCGTTACTTCCTTATATACAGTCATATATGAAGGACGCATAAAGTGGAGGAATGAAGAGAATGCATCGGGAAGTCCGTGAACATTTGCTGCATCATAATGATTTCCGCTTGTGTTAGGACTACTGTAGCTGTTATACAATGTGGTGTATTGATACAGCTTACCGTCACCGTCAATATCGGTTCTTTCATAGAAGTCCGGCTGGAATGCACGAAGACCGGGAGCCAAAATGTTTCCGTTTGCACTGTTGCCCTTAAGCTGCGTGAATACTATTCTCGAGGGCGAGAATACAAATCTGTCACTGTATCTGCCGTCCGTATAACGGATATATGCTGTTCTGTAATAGTATGAGCTGTTCCACCATGCAAAGAGGAAGAGACCGTCTTCCATGTCAACCGCAGTATCAGCCGAAGGCAATGAAAGCTTATCGGCATCCACATTCGATGCACGGGGTATTACCAACATACAGTTAGCGTACGGCTTATTGTCGCCCTGATATATGTTGTTGGGGATAGCTACCGGAATGTGTGAGTCGTCAGTCGGAGGAGCTGTGGGAGGCACGTATGCTGTCGCACCGGAGAAAGCAGTATCAGAATAAGATGTGGTATAACCGTCCATATCCACAAGTGTAGCCCGTGTGGGCTTAGTTCCGTTTTCATACCAGCTTTCAAGCCAATAAGCCGCACACAACGACATTGATAACCATGATATCTGAGCAATTGCGGAATTGGATACCGAAGTGCACGATGCAGCTAATCTGCCATTGTTATTCTGATATGCAGCGAGAGCCTTCCATGTTGCCTCTGCCAACTCTGCCGTTGTAAGATATGTGCGGCCTGTCAAGTTTGCTGCTGCCATATTGGGCATTGTTGTTTTTACATATGTTACCTGCGTTGAGCCTGTGTAACCGCTGATACCCGCAGATGAACCGGATGATGCATGTGCACCGTCGTTTAAACCGTTGACTGCATACGCTGCCAAGTAAGCCCAATCAGTAAATTTAATAAAATACTGAGTTGTGCCG
>JAZNWT010000115.1:0-2048 GCA_045593465.1 Clostridia bacterium | reverse complement strand
CCACCGCCGTGTCCTCCACCCATAAAGCCGCCAAAGTTATCCGAATGTTCCTTACTTCCGTTTTCACTGCCGCCACCAACAAGAAGATCTATCGTGCCGTCTGTTATCTGCATATAAGCGCCGGCGGCGATACCGTCGCCTTCAGCTTCTGCTTTGATCGTTCCACTCCCGATATAAATAAACCCAAGGGAGTTATCATCGGTATTCTCGGCATGTATGGCATCCTTGCCGGCATCAATGTTAAGTGTGGCATTTGTAATTCTTACGCTGTCGTTGGCATCCAAACCGTGAGAAGCGGAATTGACTGTATAGGTTCCGCCAGTGAACACAAGGTCATCTTTGCAGACAATGCCGTGCGCTGCAGGAGAAGTAACCGTCAAAGAACCTGTTCCGTTGAGTGTCAAATCTTGCTTTGAAAACAGAGCACCGTCAATATTATTATCATCAATAGCAGTAAAACTACCGCCGTTAGCAAATGTGTTTGTTGTTCCATCAGCAAGCGTCAAAAACACCTTATCGGCTTCAAGAATATAAAACGCTGCCGAGGTTTTGCTTGTGATATTTGCGCCATTCAAAACAATTTGCAGTTTTGCTGTATCAGGCGCATCTACAACTAACATGCCGTCAGTAAGTTCACCCGAAACAACATATGTCGCTTCTTCGGTGATCGTAATTTTTGAGCCTGAGATTTTTACACTGTTTGAACTTGCAGTAGCAGTTGTGCCATTCAGTTTGATAGTAACTGCCTTACTCTCATCATACTCGGTTTTATTATCTCGCTCGGTAAACATATCTTCATCAGTTTTTGAAAAATTAACGTCTGCGGTAGTAGCGGTGACGGATGTGCCATCCTGACTTTCGGTCGGTGTGTTACTATCCACATCTTTTCCGCAACCCACAAGAAGTGAAAGCATTAAAGTAAAAGTCAGTATAATAAACAATATTTTCTTCATAAAATCACCCTTTACAATTCTGTTCCAACAGTTTCTTGTTTAGACACCAAAATTTCAAGATTTCCATTACGGCAACGAATTTTATCGATCATCTCTTTTTCACGGGTGACATCACGGAGCATTACGTTATATGTAAGTTTGAACATACTTCCCATATTGGTACTTTTAACACGCACAAGTTCATGAGAAGTCGTAAATTCCGAGAAAATATCATCAAAAATGCCAGAGTAATCCAAATCTTCCGGAATGGTGATAGTAAAAGTCTTAAATGTGGCGGAATTTTTCTTTGTTCCAAAATCCAAGAGATTATAAAGCAAAAACATAATGCACATAATCGCCGTGAACATCAACGCAAAACCAAGGTAGCCCATACCTGCTATAAGACCTGCACCCATAGCTAAGAATAAGGTGCAGATTTCTTTTGCTGTGCCGGGAACAGAGCGAAAACGCACAAGGCTGAATGCACCTGCCACCGCAACACCTGTACCTACGTTACCGTTCACCATCATAATAACAACGCAAACTACCGCAGGCAGAAGCGCCAACGTCACAACAAAACTCTTGGTATAGCGTGTGCGATACATATAGGCGGACGCCATTAAAATGCCAATAATAAGAGATGTTCCAATGCACAGTAAAAAATCTGTCACGCTGATGACCTGCGTTAAATCCGTATCAAATAATCCTTTAAATAACTTTTCAAGCATTTGTGGTTACCTCCAACATATTATATGAGTTTATTTTATGGTTTTGCGGAAAAATCAGCGTTCTGTATGCTGTTCCGTATTTTGAAAAGGATGTTTTATATATTTTTTCTTTAGATAGCACCTCTGTCATCCAGAGCGGGATACCTCCGCTGCATTTAATTTCCATCAAAACCTTGCCTTCAGGCAGAATCGGTGTACCGCAAACATCAGACTTCAAGGACAATTCTTCTTGCCTGCAAAGTATATTATCATCAAAGGTAACACGAAAACCGCTACCGTCATTTGAGTAATATGCTTCTCGCTCATAAGAAAGAAATACCACGGGATGAAGCGTTCCGTAAAGTTCCATAAAATAATCTATCTCATTTGATATTTGCGTGCGCTTATC
>JAZNWT010000114.1:0-6750 GCA_045593465.1 Clostridia bacterium | reverse complement strand
ATATCCATCACTTAAAGCACCACTTATTTCACTTCGAGTAGATGGTGCACCTTTTCCCGGAACACAGGGGACGGTTCCATGTGTTATCCTCTTTAGGATTGCCTTTACTGTTTGTGCAGAAGCAAACGCAAGTTGCTTTCCCAAACCTCATCCCTACACTTTTTTGCTTTTTCAATGCAAACATTTATTGCATTACAGAGAGAATTTTCATCCGAGTATTTTTGCAACCTATTTAAGATACAAAAAGCCCCCGGCCAATTCATATCTTGCAACCATTCTAACACTTCAGGTAAATGAGGATTTATTTCTTCGTCGCTTCTTTCTGAAATGATAACAGCACAATTATCCCATACGTTTTTATTGTGTTTTGGTGTTAACGGTTGTATAAATGGAATAATTGTTTCTATACTTTTTGCTAAAGATATTCCTTCAATTTGAATTTCAGAGGGCATATGCCAATCAATTAGCCTAAAAACATACTCAACAAATAAATCTTTTAAAACCATTTCCCAAATACGATCTTCCATTTGTTTCGCTGCTGATAAACTATATTGATATGCCGGCAAAAATTTTTCTGTTGATACACAAATCAACCTATCATAGATTAAATATGCACCTGGCCAATTCATATCTTTCAGCCACTCAAAAAGCTCATAAAAATACAGTTCCAGTTCCTCATCGCTTTTGCTTATCAATACTTTTGCACAGTTTTCCCATATTGATTTATTCTCAATCGGCATAATTAGAACCGACAGATTATTAATATTGCTCGCCAATTCTATTCCGCGTTTTTGAATTTCATTATTACTGTCCCATGAGAGATATTCAAATATTTTATCAATACTTTCTTCCATTTTAATACCCTCCATCCCATTCTACTACAATCAAAGAAAGAGTTTGCGACCATATTGAAGACTGACCTTGACTCATCCACTGATTTACAGTTCCGTTGGTAGGAATTACAGTTACATGTGTTCCCCCGGTTGGAATTGCGGTGAGGATTCCAGTTGCGTTGACTTGTTCAATCGTAGTGACAACTGCAGAGACTCCTGGTCGCGGAGGTTTAGTTGAAAAAGATAGCCCATCGTAATCTATTCCTGGCCGAGGCGAAAGATTCTCGTTTTTTGAAGAATAATACCTGTATATTACAGTTGGAGTAGGCGGAGGCGCAGGTATAGCATCAGCTTTCTCTTCTGCTTTGGGAAAAGAAATAGCCGGAGCCTGTGTTGCTTGATAAATTCCATATCCTATAGCACCTACAGTTAACAATGCGGCTCCTGCTGCTGCAACTATATCTCCCAAAGGAAGCAGACCATCAGCTGCAGCTGCTCCGCCACACCCTGCGTAAGCTGGGGATATAACCCTTATAGCTTTTCCAACTTCGACAAAAGCTGTTTTTACAAAATCCCACGCTTCTTCTAAAAACTGCCCCGTAGGATCTTTAAAATTCACCGGATTATTGCCGCAATACGCAAACATATTGCTGCCAAGCAGCCCTTGCCCTGTAGAAACAAGTCCATCCGCACAAATAAACCTACCCAACTCGGGATCATAATATCTGCTGTTGAGGTAATAGAGCCCAGTTTCCGTATCGTAGAAATAGCTTCTGTAACGGAAAGGATTTACCGTTGCTACCGTTGTATTACCCGTTGTGGACAGTATATTTCCCCATGCATCGTAGGTATACTCTGCAACTATTGTTCCACCTGCGTTTGCAATGCCTATTACATCACCCTGTGCATTCTTTATGTAGAAATACACATCCCCGTTGTATGTGAAACCCATTACACCGTTTGCATCGTAGTTGAAATGTATCTCGTTCGTTCCGTCCGTCATATGGACGAGCGAACTTCCGTTATATATGTAATCCCACTGTTTGTCATCTGTGGCTTTTATCGTTCTCAGCCCATCTGCATTGTAGTCATAAATTATCAGCTCATTTCCTTTTATCATAGCACCAAGGCTTCTGCCCTCTGACCATAGATACGTCCACTCGCCGTCCGACAGCATATTGCCTATTTCGTCCGATGTAATTGTTACCCCGTCATATGAGGTTAAAAGGTCACCCCACTGCGTGTCCGCATATCCGTATGATATAACATCCAATGCCGTTCCGAGTGTTTCTTCCGTGGTATATGCATATTCCGCTTTTTGCGTTATATTTCCGCCGCCATCATATGTATATACCCATGTTTTGTTCGCCGCCTGATTGTTTTCTCGCACAAGCTGTGAAAGGTCATCATACTCATATGTTGTTGTAGCATCGTTAAACTCAACGGAGCTTATATTGCCCTTTGCATCATATCCGTATGTTATTGTTTTATTATATGAGCTTCCGCTTGTTATTTCAAGTGATGCTATTTGTGTGCTTGTATATGCAGCATCATCTTCCCTGCTTGTATACAACGGTTCATATACTACACATTCAGTATTGTTATTTGAATAGCTCCATCTGTTTACACGGCTTAGAGCATCATAACTGTAGCTTGTCTTTACGCCTCCGTTTGTTATGCTTGTCGGGCGGTTGTCGGAATCGTATTCATACTCGGTTGTGTAGCTTTCGCCGTTTAGATCTTCCTTTACCTTTTTGAGGTTATTGCTTACATCATATTCCCACTCTAAAACACGATAATAATTCGCACCTTCCTGTTCCGTACGCATCAGCCTGTCCGCAAAGTCGTACAGATACTTCGTCTTTCGTCCTGTAAAGCCGTCCTTTACTATTCCCAAGTTTCCGTTATTGTCATATTCATAGTCAACTGTAGACCACTCATCTCCATAGCTCATCCTTGTCAAGCGACTCTTTGAATCATACTCGTAGCTTACAGAATCTCCGTTCCCGTAATTTTGCCGCGAAAGATTGTATGTGTAATCTCCTGTTGAATATTCATATGTTGTTAGTGTTCTTGCAAGTGTTGTATCCGTACCTATCGTTATCTTGGATATAAGGTCAAGTACTCCGTAGGTGAAATTATACCTTGTGCTCTTGCTTGATGTATTGCTGTGCGTAAGTGTTGACAGCAAGTCACCATCATATGTATAGTTTACTTTTACTTGTGATATACTGCCCGATAAATTAGATGCTCGCTTCATCACTTGGGTAACTCGCTGCATATTATCATACGTATACTCTGTTCGTCTTGAAACCGTTTCACCCGGTGCTCTGACATTACTTATAAGCCCCGTGTTATCATCCACAGTATATGTTGTTACTCTGCCCAATGCATCAGTTGTAGACGAAATATGATTTTTTGTATTGTCATATTCTGCAGTTGTTTCTATTTTTAAATCGGAATCTCCAAGTATGACTGATGTGTTATTTCCATAGGAGTCATAAGCAAACGTACTTACTACACCGCAACCGCTTGTTGCAGTTTCCACATTATGAGAACCATCGTAGTAGGTATATGTAAGAGCTGCTCCTGACGGCAATATTGCTTTGGTAAGGTCATTGCCGGAATATTCGTATGTTGTATTCTTTGACTGCAAATCACCAACGGATATTACATTACCGTTTGCATCGTATGTATAGCTGTTTCCGAATTCCTCTTTAAAGAGCTGTATTCCGTCAAACTGTACATAATTCAAGCATTTATCATAAACCATCAGCACTCTTATGCTGTCATAGTCTTTTTCTGCAACTATTCGCTTCGCCGCATACTGCCAATTCAAATTTATATCCGTGGTGGGAGTGAAATCCACTTTGTATTCCGTCTCTGAGCCGTCACTGTTATAAAAACGAATCATCAATGCAAATTGTCGCTCGCTTATCGTCATCGGTACAGTGCTTGCCCTTGCCCAACCTGCAAGAGTATATACATCTCCCTCTTCGCCGGATACTTGTATGTTTTGATAACAACGCTTATTATCTGTTGAAGTACCGACAATCCTGTAAACATTGTTATCAAGATGCTCGGCTGCTGTTTTACCGCCAATTGTAGTTACGCCTTCCGTAGAACCACAGCCATCGCCCTCTGTCCAGCCATACAGCTCCGTGTCGGTTCCCGCATAACTGAAATCACCGTTTTCGATAAGGTTATATCTGCTTGCGGTTGGCATTTGTTCTATCTGCACACAATCGAAATATGCTGTTCCTGCAGATGAATTTTGAACCTGCCATTTTAACGAAGCTCCACCACCGCCCACGGGGTGGGTATAGCTTAATTCTATTCGCTGCCAATCCTGATTTGTATTTATTACCTTACTTACTCCGACAACCGTGCCGCCTTCCAATTCAAGCTGCATTTGTGCACCGTTTCCCGTGCCCGACATACCCGTTGTTTTCACATATGCCGACAATGTATAGGTTTTACCCTCTATTACATTTATAAAGCTATCGGTCGGTGCTTGTGCAAGTATGGTGCCCAAACTGTCCGTTCTCGTAAGTGCCAAGGAATTCATTCCCAAGTATTTTTCTGAATAAGAATATCCAACACTTCCGTTACCGGTTCCTGTAATGAAGAATCTCCAATCCGTTCTTGCTTCAAAGCTTGAATTCTTTATATAATTTTTTACAGTATTCTGGAGCTTCGATGCAACAAGCAGTTGATTATTTTTCGGATTTTGACTTTCACCGGCACCGTTGCCCGTCGCATATACTGAATATTGGGCTCGTCCTTCATCATCCTGTACCGTTACAGTATTTCCATAATTATTAAACTGCTTTATTTCTTTATTTTCTTGGGAATCCGTAAATATAGTTCTATTTCTTTCATATGTCATGCTTACAACGCCGCATGTATTGCTTCCGCTGTAACGCACAACTCGTTTTACTCTGTTTTGAATCTCATCCGCCAATGTTGTATAGCCTAAATGCAATTTATATGTAATAGTATTGCCAGCTTCATCAATTCTGGCCATATCCGCTATTCGTGTCATTATATGACCGGCATACGAATAATTTATATGTTTTCCATCCGGATAACTTATTCTATATATATTTCCGAGATTAATTCCGTATGCCATACGATAAATTGAAGTGCCGCTGCTTGATTTAAGAGTTATTGCAGACAGGAAATATTCCGTTACACCGTCTGTTTCCACGGAGGTATATGTAAAAGTACACGTACGGTTTGTTGCGTCCGTAACAGTCTGTATTCTGTTATCATCGGTTCCCATGTATGTTATGGTTACCGTGCTTTTTGTCACTTGATTATTCTCTATGCTTTTAAGTCTTCCCTCGGTATCAAAATAACTGCAATTACCGTTTTTATCACTCAAGCAATATTTTTTGTCTCCGCTGCCCGTTGTTGTGAGCGTTAATTCAAGTCCGCTTTCATCCTCATATGTTCCGTTCGAACCATGGAAATAATGAAGTGTTCCATCCTCATCTTCCCAAATATAATACTCCGTATTATTCGGCATTTGATAAACCAATTGATTATAATTCGTTCGCCAGCCGTATGCTATGGAGAATTTATTGCTCGTATGGTTATTTACATTGTAAACAGTATTTATATTTATTGCCGTTCGTGTTCCCGTTGCCTGTATTGCATTATTGACCAACACAAGATTGCCCGTATAGTCATTTACATATGCTGTTCCCGCTCTTCCACAATCATATGTGTGGTAATCCCAATAGCTTTCAAGTCCGCTTCCGCTAAGATATGTTATTGTGAGAATCGGCTTTATTCCGTATTTGCTGTCTGCGGAATCAAAAATCTTATAATTTATAGTCTGCTCATCTTCTGTATCATCATTTGGATATTTAAATACCATTCCCGTATTTATTCCGCTCTCATACCAACCACGCACTATTTCCGTAACATTCCAAAAATAATAGCTCGATCCATGATATGTACCGCTTCCGGTTACTGTTGCGTAATCTTCAACAACTTCGTCATAGCTCGGTTGATTCGCCCAAGTTATCGAATTGCTACTCCACTGTGCATTAACTTTATGCACATTTATCTGTAAAGCAGCACTTGTGCTATTGTTTGTTTGAAGATGCATATAAATCTTTGCATCCACCAAAACATCCGTCGGCAAGATCTCCGGTAATTGGTCGTACATCAAAAATACTCGCGATGCTCCTCTGACCGTACTGTATCCTATTTGATTGGTGCTCGAATTATATGCTTCGTTATCACTAAGGGAGCTTATCTGCTTGTCCTTAATATTTCCCGAAGATGTTTCCGGCATCACAACCGGGTCTACTTTCACAGGATATGCTCTTTTTGCATCATACAGCCACTCTTCGCTCGGTCTGTATATAATTTCATATCCACTTTGCGTCTGCTTAAGCGAAACTTCTATTTCCTCACATATTTCTCCGTTTGCATCTATCATATAAGGTGCAGGCATAACAAACTCAGGCGTTGTTTCCCCCTCACCTACTGCCCATATGCTTTTATCCGTATTTAAAACAAGACTCAAGTTTTCTACAACAACAGGGAATCTTATTATCGTTCCCTCCGCCGGTTTTTTATTGAATATTATATTTTCCTTAAGTGTTTCGCCCGAAAGACAATATTCTATATCTACATTGGGATATACGCTTTTATATCTCAATCCCGAATTCATTTCTTCCGGCATCATTGCTTGCTTTGAAGCACCTGTTTCTTTATGAAATTCATCCTGCTTCATTTTCTCTGCAGATACCGTTTTGCTTTCAAGATCAAGTATCTGCGTGCCGATAATATTCTCTGCCGCCGATTCTGTTACAGATTCTTTTTTCTCAACTATTTCAAGAGACGGTTCACTTGTTGTTGCCGCTATAAAAGGCTCACTTGTTGTTACCGTTTCTTTTAC
>JAZNWT010000113.1:0-2778 GCA_045593465.1 Clostridia bacterium | reverse complement strand
TTACTTTTTACAAAAAGTAATCGGGGTGTGGGGCAGAGCCCCACTAATACAAAGCTTTTAAGAACATATAAAGCCTTGCCTGTGCCTCTGAATCGTCGTGGTCATCACCGCAGGTGATAAGCACCAAAAGCTTATCGTTATCGCCTACGCTGACTCCGAAATCTTTCTGTGAGCGTGAAATTTGATAATCTATCCAAGCTCTTTTGCTGTTGCCACTTAAAGTCGGATGCGTCGTATTGTATTGCATTACTGCTTTATTCTCGTTTTCTCCCGTTTCGTACATGGCAAACAACTGCCATACCGAATAACCGCCAAACATGACATGGAATACAAGATTTTCGGTATCGATATATGCAACACTGTTATTACATCTCTCGCAGGTTGTCCTGCCCATAAGCTTTGCCTGTATGTGATGAAGCTCATGGAACATGGTTTTGGATTCACGGCTGTTATGACCTGCTATCACGTTTATATTGTTCAAAAATTCATTATACAGATATATCGAGCCTCTTACCGACGATTTTCGTTCGGGCGTATGATCATTATAATAGAACTTGCTGTCATACATTATGGGATAGTTTATATTATTGGTAGTGGGAATATATATCCAGCCCTTTGTATCCCTGTTCTTTGCACTTTGTGCAATCAAGTTTGATGCAACTTTATTCCACTTTTGAGTCTGTTCGCCCGTAAGAGAGATATTTCTCGGTATCGGTGCTGACGTGGGATTTGCAGTGGGCATGGGTGTCGGTGTGGGCGGAACATATTTTCCGAATATTCTTACATCCTGCTTTCTTGCATAACCGTTATAACCGTTATATGTTATGTAATAAAAATCGCCGTACTCACCAAGCACGATTATTTCCTTGCCCGACGCTATGGTTTCACAGCCGCTTACTCTCGGTGTCGTTGCCGATGTAGGCTTTGCTCTGAAATATACCTTTTCAAGCGTTGCACCAACATATTTATCGGCATACATTGCAGGCTGAAAAGGAGTGGGTGTGGGTGTTGACTGAGCATTCACTTTCCCCAAAATCTTTATATCCTGAACACGTGCATATCCGTAATAGCCGTTATATGTTATATAGTAAAAATCGCCGTTTATGCCAAGTACCACTACTTCCTTGCCCGATGCGATGCTTTCACAGCCCGACACACGAGGTGTTGTTGCGGAACTCGGATTTACTCTGAAATAGACCTTTTCACGGGTTTGTCCCCTGTACTTATCTCCGTAATACTGCAATGAAGATGATTCACCATCACCACCCGTTGTGGGAGCCGATGGTACGCTCGCTGTGGGCTTCGGCGTGCTTGCATTTGTAACAGTGGGCATGGGTGTTGTCCGGGCTTTGCCGTAGACTCGTATATCCTGAGTGCGTGCATATCCGTAATAGCCCTTGTATGATATATAGTAAAAATCACCGTTTAAACCAAGTACATATATTTCCTTGTCCGACGCTATTGTTTCGCAGCCTGACACACGAGGTGTTGTTGCCGACGTCGGATTCACTCTGAAATATATTTTTTCTTTTGTAACTCCGCTGTAAACATCGGAATAAAACCTCAAACCGTTCTGCTGAGTGGGAGCGGCTGTTTTTTGAGGCGTGGGCGTTTTTGTGGGCACCGGCGTGCTTTGTGCCGCAGTGCCTATCTGTATATCTTTCATACGGGCAAAACCGTAATAACCGTTATACTTCAAAAGATAGAATCCGTCCGACTCGCAAAGCACGGTTACTTTTTCGCCCTTATTTATTGTTTCGCAGCCCACAACTCCGGGCGTTATTGCATTCCTTGGGCTTTGGCGAAAATATATAAGCTCCTTCGTCACGCCCTCCACGGGATATTCCTGAGCTGCTGAAAAATTCATCGGTATTGCCGTAATTATGAATACCAATGCAAGTATTAAAGAAAATAGCCTTTTTTTCATTGGTTGATATAATCCTGTCTGCCCTGTTTTATTATATTTTCTTAAGCTTTGCTCCGTCTTTTGAATCCTCAACCGCAAAGCCCATTTCTTTGAGCTGTTCTCTTATTTCATCAGCTCTTGCCCAGTTCCTGCTCGCACGTGCTTCGCTTCTTTCGTTCAAAAGTGCAAGTGCTTCTTCGGGGAATTCCTCACCCGCTTTGTTGCGAAGTATGCTGAATATGTTTGTTATACTGTCAAAAAGTTCTTTTGCCTTATCTAACGCTTCCTTGCTTGAGGGAGTGGAAACAAATGTGTTGACTGCACGTGCATACTCAAACAATACGCCCAGTGCATCAGCAGTATTCAAATCATCGTCCATTGCTTCACAGAATGATTTTTTATAACCGTCAACAGCCGCTATAAATTCAGCATCTTCCTGTGTTTTTTCCTCGGAAACGGGAGCGTTCTCAAGGCGTTCCCTTGCGGTTTTAAGTCTTGTAAGACCTGTTGCCGCCTGCTCCACAAGCTCACGCGAGAAGTTTACGGGGTTACGGTAGTGTGCACTCAAAAGGAACATACGCACGGCTTCAAGGTCGAACTCTTTGGCAATGTCACGAACCAAAAGGAAGTTGCCCAAGCTCTTTGACATCTTCTGATTGTTAACATTGATATAGCCGTTATGCATCCAATATTTCGCAAAGGGCTTGCCGGTTGAAGCTTCACTCTGTGCTATCTCGTTTTCATGGTGGGGGAATATAAGGTCCTGACCGCCTGCATGAATATCAAATGTTTCGCCGAGTATGTTCATACTCATTGCAGAGCATTCGATATGCCAGCCCGGTCTGCCCTTGCCCCAAGGGGTATCCCATGAC
>JAZNWT010000112.1:0-13599 GCA_045593465.1 Clostridia bacterium | reverse complement strand
GGTAAATTCCCAAATGCAGAGTGTTCTTGACTATATAGAACATGAAGACTATATTACCGATTGTGAGGTTCAGAAACTTCTTAATATTAAAAGCACACGTGCCTACACTTTGATGAAGCAAATGGAAAAAGAAAATCTTATCACTATTAGCGGCAGAGGTGCAAACAAGAAGTATTTAAAGAAAAATTAGCACCCTTATCGTTGCGGAACGATATACAGATGAACGGCTGCACAAAAAAAAGTGCAGCCGTTTTTTGCTGTCTTAAATGCCTTTATTACCTTAAACGGTAAAAAATAAATGTGTCATTACTGTGTAAAAGATTAAGTATTCATAGCATATCTGAAATAAACATGGTATAATCACTATGAGAAGATATAAGCTTCTTTCAGGAGGAATGATTAAATGAAGAGATTTATTTGCACTGCTTTGACTGTTGCTATGATGGCAACATCACTGCCCGTATTTTCAAGTGCAACAACGGAAGATTACACAAGTTGCTCAGAGTCGGTTTACAGCGTCAGGGAGTCATTGAACTATGCTTTGAATGACGGCATTTTGACTCAAGGTTATTTGAAATATACTGTGCTTGACGGAGAAATAACCATAGTACAGTGTGATGCTTCGGCAAATAATACTTTAACCGTACCCGAAACGATAGACGGAGTAAAGGTTACTACCATAGGCACAAGTGCTTTTTACGGCTGCAGCGGACTTAAAAAAATAGTGTTGCCGTCAAGCGTTACGAGCATAAGCACAAGTGCTTTTGCACTTTGTACGTCTCTTACCGATATTGAAATGCCGATTGGCTTGGAAAAGATAGGCTACTATGCTTTTGACGGTTGTACTTCACTGAAAACCGTTACGCTGCCGTCGAGTGTTGAAAGCATAGGCGAAAAGCCTTTTCGTTCATGTTCCTTGCTTGAAACCATAAACATAAGCTCCGGCAATGCATACTATACGTCAAAGGACGGCGTTCTTTACAACAAGAACTGCACAAAAATAATAGACTATCCTTCGGGCAAAACGGATAAGGAATTTACCGTTTTGTCAAGCGTTACGGAAGTGGGCAATTACAGCTTCTATGAAAACGAAAATCTTATAACGCTCAATATCCCCGATTCGGTCAAAAAAATCGGTGAGCAGGCAATAAGAGGGAGCAAAAAGCTTCAGAAAGTAAATATAGGTGCAGGCGTTAACAGCTTGGGAAATACTGTTTTTGCGGCTTGCAGTGAACTTAAAGAAATAAATGTATCCGCGGCAAATAATACATTCTCATCGGACGGCGGTGCATTATACAGCAAAGATAAAAAGACGCTTTATTGCGTGGGCGGCGGCATAAGCGGAACATTCAACATACCGAATACCGTTTCAACGGTGCTTGGAATGTCGTTGGCTTCGTGCAAGAGAATAAAAGAGATAACAGTTCCCAAAAGTGTAACTGCAATTGAAGCGAATGCATTCCGTGACTGCGACTCACTTACCGACATAACAGTTGATGCAGATAATAATAAATATGTTTCGGTAAACGGTGTTCTTTTTAACAAAGAGCAGACAACACTTATCTGTTTCCCCTGCGGACGAGGCGGTACTTATGAGATACCTGCAGGTACGGTACGAATAGAAAACTATGCATTTTATTCAAATCAAGGCATAACGAGTATTGATTTTGCGGCAACTGTTAAGGAAATCGGCAATTATGCATTCATGGGTGCTCAGGAACTGCAGACTGCGTTTTTCTTCGGCCCCGTTCCCACATCGTGCGGTGAAAGAGCATTTGAGAGTACGGACCCCGGCTTTGCCATATATTATATGCCCGAATACAGAAACAGCTGGGCGGAAAACGGCAGAGTTGTTTGGAACGGATATCCCATATACGAACTCACAAAAGTCGGTATTGACAGCAACGGTTTTGAATATTTGGTTGCTGAGGGCTATGCAAGAATAAAGTCGTATTCGGGAGAAGGTAAAGCGGTTACGGTTCCTGCAACGATAGACGGTTATCCCGTATCAATGCTTTATGAGGGACTTTTTGCAAACAGAGAGGATATTACAAGTGTTGCTGTTGAGAGCGGAATAACGGTTATACCCAACAAGATGTTCTTCTGCTGTACGGCACTTGAAATAGTTACGCTCCCCACTACCATAACCACAATCGGTGAAAATGCGTTCTATGCTTGTGCGTCGCTTACAAACATAACATTGCCGAGTGGGCTTAAAGAAATTCCCGACGGTGCATTTTGTGCCTGTGCAAGCTTATCCCGCATTACGATACCGAGATCGGTCGAAAGAATAGGCGATGAGGCGTTCTATGGCTGTAATATGTTAAAGACGGTCACAATACCTTCTGCTGTACAGTATGTAGGAGAGTATGCGTTTGCTTTCTGCAGATCGCTTGTTGAGGTTTCGATAGGCGGCGGTGTAAGCACACTGGGCGATTATGCCTTTGCTTCCTGTTCCGGCTTAAAAGAAGCAGGCTTTGATGCCATGCCTCCCGCAAATATCGGTACGGACATATTTGCAAACGCAAGTGCTTCTTTCAAAGTAAGCTGCTTTGAAGAATATATGCCTTATTTCGATCCGTTCTCAAGCGGAAAGTGGAACGGCCACACAATAGTATTGCGTGACAGGGTTTACGAAGGCTTTGTATATTATGTAAAAGAGGATTCCACTGTTGCAATAAAGGGCTATCGAGGCGAAGAAACGGCACTTTCGATACCTGCAAGCATAAACGGTGCAAGCGTTACCTCGATTGATGCAGGTGCTTTTGAAAATATCGAAGCCATAATTTCAATCGTTGTTCCCGATTCCGTTGTGAGCATTGGTGCCAATGCGTTGGCATACTGCACATCGCTTCAGCAGGTAATGATAGGAAAGGGTGTTGCGGTTATAGGCGAGAGAGCGTTTGACGGCTGTGATTCGCTTTCCGAGATAACCGTTGCAGCTTCAAACAGCAATTATGCGTCAAGCGGCGGTGCACTTTATGATGCAAGCCTGACAAAGCTCATACTTTTCCCCGACGCATATACCGGAAATGTTGTGATCCCGAAAAGTGTAAAGACAATAGCTCCTTACGCTTTTGATAATTGCAAGAATGTCACTTTTGTAAAGCTTCCCGAAGGACTTTCCGAGATAGGCGAAAACGCATTTGCTTCGTGTATATCACTCAGCAGTGTTGTTCTTCCCTCAACTCTGACGGAGATAGGGGATAATGCATTCAGGAACTGCACATCGCTTGTTGCCGCTTGCTTCAAGGGAAATGCTCCCAAGTTCGGCAAAGGTGTATTTACGGGTGTATCGGTCTCCTTCATTATAAGATATCTGTCTCAAAACGCTTCATCGTGGAAGAAGCAAGGCGGTATTTCATACGAGGGTTACGATATAACCGAGTTTAATTCTTTCAATGAAATACAGCTGGCACAAAACAGCACGTGCAAGATAGACGGTGCTTACATTGTCAATATTCCCATAAAAACAATCGTTGTTGAGCTTTCACTCATTGAAATAACTTCAAACGGAATAAAGGTTGTTAACACGGAGGGAAAGGCACAGAACGACTATTCGATAATATGTACGGGCTATCGAGTACAGCTTGTGCAGTCGGGTGTTGTAATGGACGAATATTCGGCGGCTGTAATGGGCGATATAAACGGCGACGGCAATGTGTCTTCGCGTGATATAGCTTCGCTGCAGCGTGGTGTTGCAGGCAGGACGGTTTTATTGGGTGTATACTTTAAAGCGGCCGACATGAGCAGTGACGACAGAGTAAACTCAAGAGATATAGCTCTTTTGCAGCGAGCAATAGTTAACGGCTAAAAATTGAAAACATATCGGAGGCAAACTATGAAAAAGATAATTTCGGTAATATTGGTACTTGTTTTGATGCTTTGCATGGCAGTTCCGGCATTTGCGGCAAACGACACAAGCATAAAGGTCAGTGCTTCAAAAAGCGAAGTAACCGTTAATGATGAGGTGGAAATTACGGTTGCGTTTGAAAAAAAGGCAAATAATATAAGTGTGCTTGAGATGCTCGTACCTATTGACAGCGATGCTTTTGAATATGTAGAGGGCTCCGCACAGGAGAAATTGCCCACTGTTTCAAGCATGCTCATAGGCGATGCATCATACCGTGAAAGAAGCCGTGATATGTTCTGTAATTGGGTTGATATCCAGTCAACAATACCCGATTCCGCAAGCGAGATATTCACATTTAAGCTCAAGGTCACCGAACACGCCAAGAACGGCGAATATACGTTTACTTTAAGTGAAGACTGCTTCTTGACTGATGCAGATGATAACGACATTTTCTTTGATGTTGTACCCTGTACCGTAACGGTGAGCGGTTCACCCGAAACTGCTGTTGAATCAAAAGCACCCAATGCACAAATAACTCCCGAAGGTGCCGGCAATAATACAGACGCTTCTCAAAATGTTGTTGAAGGAGAAATTGTCGAAAAAGGTAACGACGGTGCTGCTTGGCTTATAATTGCGGCGGTTGTTGCAGCGTGTGCAGTGGTTGTGGTTTTTGCGACAATAGCAAAGAAAAATAAGAAATAAAAAGAAGAACAAGGCGGCTTATTCAATCAAAAGGACGGTTCCATTTTACAGGAGGAGATTGAATGAAAAAAGTAATAAGTATAATACTTGCGTTTACAATGGTTATGCTTGCATTGCCTGTTAATGCTGTAAATTTTGACGGTGCGTATCAAACGGCAGTTTTATATAACGGTTCTGAAAATACGGCGGAACCCGAAATAACTGCTCAGGCAACTGTTGTGCCCACACAGGAAGCAACAGAGGCACCTACGCCTTTGCCCACGCTTGAAGCAACGGTTGAGCCGATACAAACGGCAGAACCCACCTTCGAGGCAACTCCTACGCCTGATGAAACGGCTACACCAACACCTGCGGCAACGCCCACGGTTACGCCCACGGTTACGCCCACGGTTACGCCCACGGCAACGCCGACTCCGACTCCTATACCCACACCGACTCCTACACTGCAGCTTGTAAGTACAAGCTCATATAAGGAAGACGGCTCGTACCTTTACGGAGTCTTGGAAAATACAACTGTTGAAACGGTAATTTCAAACTTTGTTGCGGGAAATATCCGCATAACAGATAAAAACGAAAAAGAACTTGCAAAGTCTGCAAAAGTAGGAACTTCTGCGAGGGTTCAGCTTATGGACGGCTCAAATGTCATTGACAGTCTTACGGTAATAGTAGAGGGCGATGTTAACGGTGACGGTGAGCTCAACACTAACGATACTTCTGCAATGCAGGCTCATATTGAAAACAAAGCAATACTTGTATCAAACTTTTTTGCGGCGGCGAATTTGGTTGCGGATACTGTTATAGATACTAAGGATATACTTGCATTGCAGAGAAAAATTCTGTCAAACAGCGGCAATGCATCGACAACAGCGTCGCAGAATACGGTAAAAATCTCTTTCTCGGCAAATGAAGCGAGCTTGAATGACGAAATAACTGTTACCGTAAGCATAATTCCTGCTTCGGATGCATTGAATGCATTTGAATTGTATATTCCGGCTTCGACAGATGCATTTGAAATAGTTCAAAGCTCGATACAGTATCTTATATCCTTGGATAAGAATGCAATGGGAGGAGCTGTATATAATAAGGCAACAAAGCGTATTATGTGCAATTACTCCAATGTTGCAGCTACATTGAATTCTCAAACGGATATATTGAAGTTTACCGTGCGTGTAAGGGAAACGTTTGAGGGCGGATATGCGTCTTTGACAGTGTCGAATGACAGCTTTATGCTTGACGGCAAAGGAAATGTACTTGCAATGACTGCGGACAGCCAAAGCATCGCCATCTATGCCGACAGCGTGGATTTTGAATACACTATACAGAATAATGAAGCTACAATAACAGGCTATAAAGGAAGCGGCGGTGATGTTGAGATACCTGATACCATATCGGGATTTAATGTTGTTGCAATAGCTGACGGCGTTTTTGAGAATAATATGTCTGTTGAAAAGATTTCTTTCGGCAAATATCTTGAACGAATAGGTAAGCGTGCTTTTGCAGGCTGCGGACTTTTGTCGAGTGTTTCCTGTGAATCAACAGTGCTTGAATCAATCGGTGATGAGGCATTTTACGGCTGTGCAAGGCTCAGAACGGCAACACTGCCCACAAGCATAAAGTCCATCGGCAAGTATGCTTTTTACGGCTGCAGCGGTCTTGTAACGGTGGCACTTCCCGATTCGCTTGAATCAATCGGTGATTATGCATTCTACGGCTGTTCAAACGTGGTAAGCATAAATATACCGCTTAATGTTTCAACGATAGGCTACCGTGCATTGTCGGGCTGTACTAAGCTCAGAACAATTACCGTGTCGGCATCAAATACCGTTTTTGCATCCGTTGACGGTATGCTTTTAAGTGCCGACAAGACTAAGCTCATACTTTGTCCTGCAGGAAAGAGCGGGGAAGTAAAAATAGCGGAAACCGTAACTGCAATAGAAAAGAGTGCGTTTGAAGGCTGCAGCTTAATAACCAAGGCGGATATCGGTGCAAACGTAACTGCAATAGGTGATGAGGCATTCTTGGCGGCATCGTCACTTGAGGGTGCATATTTCCACGGAGCAGCACCTGCAGCGTTCGGCAAAGATGTTTTTGCTATGACGGCTCAGAATTTTACAGTGTACTGCACGGAAGCAAATTTAAGCAGTTTTGCTCCTAACGGCGAAACAACTTATAAGGGATATCCGCTTGCTGTATTTGACGATACACCTTTGCCCACGGCACACCCCGATTATGATTATAAGATAGAAAACGATAAGGCGATAATTACGGGATATAAGGGCAAGGGCGGCTATATAGAAATACCCTCCGTAATGATTCAGTACCCCGTTGTTGAAATCGCAGATAATGCTTTTGCAAACAATAACACAATAACGGGTGCAACGATTCCCGACAGCGTTGTGAATATCGGCAGCAGAGCTTTTTATAACTGCATGGCACTTGAAAGCATAACTCTTTCAAACGGTGTTAAAACGATAGGATCCTATGCGTTTGCATACAGCGGCATAAACAGTATAACGCTTACCGACAGCGTTGAAACGATAGGGGAAAATGCATTTGCTTACTGCACAAACATGACCGATGCCGTAATATCGTCGAGCGTAAAAAGTATTGATTCAAATGTGTTTGCATACTGCTCATCGCTCACACAAATAACAGTGCAGTCAAGCAATAAGAATTTCTCCGCATCAAACGGTATGCTCTACGATAAGAATAAGACCAGGCTTATAGCTTGTGCGGCAGGCAAGAGCGGCTCATGTTCGGTTGCATCAACGACGGTAACAGTGGGCTCTTATGCGTTTGCAGGCTGCAGTAAGCTTACAAGAATAACACTCGGCAACTACACGAGCTCGATTGAAGCCTTTGCGTTTGACGACTGTACAAAGCTCACCTCTTTTGAGGTATCTGCGTTTAATACGTATTATACAACTTTGGACGGTATGCTTTATACCTTCGACAGGACTGTGTTTGTTGCCTGCCCTGCAGGTAAAGCAGGCGGTGCTTCCGTTGCAGACGGCACAAAGAGCATTGCGGCGAATGCGTTCAACAATTCGGCGTTGACAAGCATATCGATTCCCGAAAGCATTACCGACATTTATGAATATGCATTCAGCGACTGTGAAAAGCTTGAAAGCATAGAAATACCTCAAAATGTTGTAATGATAGGCAACGGTGCATTCGTTAACTGTTCAAAGCTTAAAAATGCGGATTTCTACGGAAAACCTCCTGCGGCATTCGGCAATAATGTGTTTGACGGTGCGGCGAGCGGATTCGTGATTCGCTATCTTGAATGGAATAAATCCTATTGGAGTCCCACGGGTTCGACTTCATATAAGGGATATCCCTTAAAGTCGTTTGCAATACTTCGTGTAAGTGAAAAAAGCCCGTACATAATCGAAACTAAATATTCAAGAATAAGCGGTGTAACGGAGAATACTACCGTCGAAAGCTTCCTGTCAAACTTTGTATCGGGTACTATGCGTGTAGTCGATTCATACGGTACACAGCTTAAAAATGCGAATATAGTCGGCACAGGCTGTAAAATACAGCTTTTGGATTCATCGGGAAATGTTATGGACGAGCTGAACATTATAATGCGTGGCGATGCAACGGGTGATGCACGTATAGACTCAAGAGATATCGCCATAATACAAAGTCACATACTCGACCTGTCAACTTTAAACGGCGTATACTTGAACGCCGCCGACATAACGGGCGACGGAACGATACGCTCCAACGACCTTGTTGCGGTACTCAAGCACATAATCGGCATAAAGAATATAAATGGCTGATGCTTGCTGTCGCATAATTTACAAATCAAAAGCTCCGCATATTTTTGCGGAGCTTTCATCACTTATTCACTATTCATTATAACTTATAACTTTAAGCCTCAAGGCTTATTCCGTTATCTTGTCGCAAAGCTTATCAAGCCAATCGCCGTCAAACAGCTCTATCATGCCGCTGTCGCAGGCGGCGGCAAGCTTTGGCTCAATGGGAAGGTATGCAACTGTGTCAACGCCGTGTTTTCTGGCTATTTCATCTATGTGGCTTTCGCCGAAAACACGGATCTTCTTGCCGCAGTCTTCGCAGAGAACATAGCTCATGTTCTCAACAAGTGCAAGCACTTCTATATTCATCATCTTCGCCATGTTTATGGCTTTTTCAACTATCATGCCAACGAGTTCCTGCGGTGATGCGACAATTATTATGCCGTCAACGGGTATCGACTGAAAAACGGTAAGCGGAACATCGCCCGTTCCCGGAGGCATATCTATGAACATATAGTCAACATTGCCCCATATTACATCGGTCCAAAACTGCTTAACGGCACCTGCTATAACGGGTCCCCTCCATACCACCGGGTCTGTTTCGTTCTCAACAAGAAGATTTAAAGACATTACCGAAATGCCTGTCTTGGTGATAACGGGGTATATTCCGTCCTCACAGCCCTCAGCTCTGCTGTTTTGTATACCGAATGACTTAGGAATCGACGGGCCTGTAATATCCGCATCCAATATGGCACTTTTAAAACCTTTTCTGCTTGCAAGCACGGCTAAAAGCGATGTTACAAGAGATTTGCCTACGCCGCCCTTTCCGCTCACAACGCCTATAACCTTCTTGATTTTGCTCATATCGTGGGGCTTTTCCAAAAAGCTTTCCTGTGTGCGTTCACTGCAGTTTGAACTGCAGGTTGAACAATCGTGAGTACATTCAGACATTTAAAATTCCTCCTAAATAATTATACTCTGACCGCCGCTACTGTAATTGAGGCTGTCACCCATTATTTTTTTCATATAAGCATATTGCTCTTCTCCTGTGCAATGACAGGTGTAATATGTTGTTTTTAAGCTTTTAAGCTTAAAGGCCGCTTCGTCCAAAAACGCTTTTCCGCTTTCATCGAGAGCAATTTTTGAAAAATGGAAACCGCCGATCATTATATCTGCTTCCGCCCATTTTGCAATATTCGTTATACCCTTGTGCGAGCATGAGCTGAATACGGTTTTTCTGCCGTTTTCATTTACGGTTAAATATTGCTCATGCAAAAATTCATCGGTAGTATGTGTACCGTTTTCAAAAACGGTTAAACCGTCATTTTGGGACGGATATTCTCTTTCCATATCATTATAATTGCAAAGATATATCCCCTCATCTATTTTAACCCGATTATCAACAAAAACAAGCCGTTTATTGTTTAATTCCAAAATTTTTTGATTCAGACCTATGTATTTGCTGTTTTGTGAATAACATTTCATAAAACAATTACGGCTCAAATACACGGGTGCGGTCTTATTTATCTCAAAAAAATGCTCAAGCCCTCCGCCGTGGTCGTAATGGGCGTGGGAAAGTATTGCAAGGTCGGCTTTTGACAAATCAATGCCGAGTTTTTCTGCGTTTTCAAGGAATAATCCGCTTTGCCCCATATCAAAAAGTATTTTTTTGTTCGTCGCTTCTATAAAAAGGCTCAAACCGTGCTCACAGCCTATATTGCTGTCACAGCTTGTGTTTTCCGCAAGGAAATAGACTTTCAATGCTTTTTTTCTCTCTTTCTTATTTGGTATGTTCCTCTTACTATCATGTACACAGCTATCGCAACAAGACCTATAAGCAGTGAATAGCCGCTCAAAGCATTAAAAAACGCTCGGTTTATATCATCTGAACCAAACCGTGAAAGCATCGCCGTTTGAAGTGCAAGCAGCGATACAAGTGCACTTGCGAGCGTTATGAACTTGGACGCAGACATCAGGGGTTTGTTCAAGCCGCGGAATTTAAACAGATTTATTATTGCTTTTATAAGAGTGTAAAAAACATATGCGGCAGTTGCATATATTATGAAACCGGGGTAAGAATATCCCATATCGTTTCTTACCATTTGATGTACTATGCCTATCATGGCGGCATTTAAAAGCAACATTAAAAAGCCCGTTTTTCTGTATTCGCAAAGCTCATAAATAAGCCTCTCTCTGCCGGATATTTTCCCGGATTCATTCCTTACCGCTCTGACGAGTCTGAATCTCATAAGCGTCAAAACAGCATAGTAAAAAGCTATTGCAACAAACCAAAGTGAATCATACAAAACACCCATTGCAAGCTTGAATATAACGTATGCCGCATTCAGAAAAAAACTGAAGTAAAGAGCTATTTTGCCCCGAAATACGGTGTCGGTTATATAGCGGCTAACAAGCGGTTTGCTCATCGTTTTTTGCACAAGCGTATGATGCTTGAGCTTTTTTGACCAATCTGTAATTTTTAACGTGAGAACGGTGAGTGAATAAGCCGAAACAGGGTATACAATGTATGCAAAGACCGATTCCGTTAAGTCGTTTGTGAAAACGTATATAAGCCCTGCCGCCGAAAAGACCGACAGCCATAATACCGTCAGCAGGGAAGGGTGCAGTGCTTTTGTAAGTATGCTTTTTAAAATGCCTTTCAGATTTGTTTTTTGCATATACTGATTATACAATTTTTCAAAAAAGGTATCAATAAAAGGCTGTTTTTTAATTGGAATTTGTTATATACTGTTAGCGTAAATCACAAAGGATGCTTTCTTATGGAGAAGATACAATACAAAGGTTCTGCTTTTTTTAAATTTGCAGGTATCATAATGATTGTTTTCTGCCTGCTGTCATTCATCGTTCATGCGGTTTTATTTGCAATAACCGTTCGGCTTACACAGACCATTCCCTCCGCAACGCTTCTTTTCGTTTCCGTGCTTTTGGGAGCTTTGGGAGCGGTTTTCGGAATTATCGCAGGGTTTGACGGAGCTTTATACAGCAAATGTCCTGCGAAAATGCAGTCATGTATGCTCTTCATTTTCGCTTTTCTTGTTTTCAACGTAACTGCTTCAATAATGAGCTTTATCGCATTAAAACGGCTGTTTTCTTTCGGAATTATATGTATTTTGCTTACGGCGGCGGTTTTTGCGGTTAATCTTTTCTGTGCTTACAAGTGCAAAAAATATGATTTTGCGGCTGATGCTTCAGCCATGCTTTAAATTGAAAAATGCTTGATTTTAATGAACTGAACAATCAAATACCTGAACTTTCAAAAGCCGGCATGGAAAAGGCGAGGCACAGGTGGAACAGCATAGCCAAGCCCATAGGCAGTTTAGGACTTTTGGAGGATGCTATTGTAAACATTGCAGGACTTACTTTTTCTCACAACATAGATTTGAAAAAGAAAGCTGTTCTTGTTTTTTGTGCAGATAACGGAGTAGTGGAGGAGGGAGTAACCCAAACCGATTCCTCCGTAACGAAAGAGGTTGCACAAAACATTGCAAAGAACAAGGCTTCGGTTTGCTGTATGGCGGCTGTTGCAAATGCCGATGTTATTGCTGTTGACGTGGGAATGAATAAAAAGGGTGTAGGCACATTGGACAGGCACATCGCTTTTGGCACACGCAATATTGCAAAGGGCAGTGCAATGAGCAAAGAAGAAGCTTCAAAAGCAATTTTAACAGGCATTGAGCTTGTTAAAGAATGCAGGGATAAAGGTTATACGCTTATAGCAACGGGTGAAATGGGCATAGGCAATACAACAACTGCAAGTGCCGTTGCCTCCGTGCTTTTGGATTTGCCCGTGCAAGCTGTCACGGGGCGAGGTGCGGGGCTTTGCGATGAAGGCTTGAAGCGAAAGTATGATGTTATTTGCCGTGCAATAGAAGTAAATGCTCCAAACAAGGAAGATGCTCTTGATGTTTTATCAAAGCTCGGCGGCTTTGATATTGCCGCAATGGCAGGTGCCTTTATCGGCGGTGCACTTTACCGTGTACCCATACTTATAGACGGTGTTATAAGTGCCGTGGCGGCACTTGTGGCATACTCGCTTTGTGAAAAAAGCAGTATTGCCATGTTTGCTTCGCATCTCTCGTGCGAAACGCCTGCCGCTTTAATACTGGAAAAGCTCGGCAAAAAGCCGATGATACATGCTGATATGCGTCTTGGTGAGGGCACGGGAGCGGTTGCTTTAATGCCGCTTCTTGACATGGCGGCTTCGGTTTACAATAATATGATATCCTTTCATGATGCTAAAATAGTGCCTTATGAGGTAATGAAAAAATGAAAATACTCTTAACTGGCGGCTCTGCCTGCTCAAAAAGCACATATGCCGAAAAGCTGGCTCTTTCGCTTGATGTTAAATACCGTTACTATATCGCCACCATGCGTCCGTATGATGACGAGTGCCTGAAAAAGATAGAAAAACATAAAAATCAGCGTGAAAAAGGTAACTTCATCACCGTTGAGCAGTATACCGATATAGGCTCGGTGGAGGTTTTGAAAAACAGTTGTGTACTGCTTGAATGCGTATGCAATCTTTGTGCAAATGAAATGTTTGACGAGAACGGCAATATGCACGATTGTGTTGATAAAATCGTTAATGATATAGAGCTTCTTGCTTCAAAATGTGAGAATTTGATAGTTGTAACAAACGATGTCGGCTCGGATATTTCGTCAAATTACAGCAATTCGACACTTGCATATATCGAGGCTGTCGGAAAAATAAATTCAAGGCTTGCCTCATCTTTCGACCATGTTTATGAGCTTGTATGTGCAATCCCCATCGTGTTGAAAGGAGAATTGCTCATATGAATATTGTACGTAGTATAATTATGTCTTTTTCAATGTTCTCGTGCATAATAACGCCACGTGTTGAATGGAAGAAAGAAAACATGGGAACCGCACTTGCTTTTCTTCCGCTCATCGGCTGTGTTATCGGGCTTGTTATGTGGGGCTTTGCTTTATTGTGTAAAGCTTTGACGCTCAATAATTTTGTCTTTGCCGCAGTCATGACGCTGATTCCCGTTATAATTTCGGGCGGCATACATATTGACGGCTTTTGCGATACCGTTGATGCACTTGCAAGCCATGCGGAAGTTGAACGCAAGCATGAGATTTTAAAGGATTCCCATATAGGCACATTTGCCGTGCTGTGGCTCATTGCGTATTTTCTGCTTGCATTTTCGCTGTATGCGTCTCAAACAGGTGACGGCAGTGAAATATACATATACTGTATGATACCCGTATTCAGCCGCATCGCAAGAAGTCGGAGGC
>JAZNWT010000111.1:0-2775 GCA_045593465.1 Clostridia bacterium | reverse complement strand
TTACTTTCCGTTAAATAGTCAAGATCTCTGGGCTTTGAGCCTGTAAAAGTTGCCAATACATACTTTGCAGCTACTGCAATGCTCTGAAGCGGATAGATACGCGGAGCGTTGGGATCTACAGGAGCTTCCGTGGGCTCTGTGCCGGGCAACGGAAGTGCCGTTCCGGAAATTTCTTCCCATGTGCTTACTGTAAGTGTTGTAATAGCACCGTTGTTGCGAATTTCTGCCAAAGCACATGCTACTGTGTAAACAAGTGAGTTAAAGCCTATAACTGAACCTGAATATGTAACTGAAGCAGGAGCCTTTGTTCCTGTAACAGCATCAGCAGCATTCATAAGTGCATCAAGCTGTGTCTTATTCAAAACAAGAGCTGTCATGTTTTCAACAGGATACTTCGGGTTATCAGCGTATGCAACATTTACGCTACCGTCTGTTGCACCTGCAAGATATACATCCAAAGCTGTTGAGAAGAACTGTCCCATTGTAAGCAAGTTGCCGTCTACCAAAGTTGACTCGGGAAGCTGCTTATTTGTCTCAATAAAGTTCTTAACACGAATAGCCGCATTTACAAACTGCGAAACGGAAACAGCTGTTACTTCAGGCTGCAAAGCTGCAGGCTCTGTTGCAGGTGCAGAATATGTGCCGCCTGCCCAAGCCTCAACCTCTACCGCTGCCGGAAGAGTTCTGTTGTATTTATAATACTGAATTGCCTTTGCAAAAAGATAGCTGAGGTTTTTAGGAGATATTGCACCGAGAGAAGTCCCCAAATATGAAGGAACTTTGCCGCTTGCATCTACTTGAGCAACAACTTCTTTTGCGAGTGCAAGATATTCACCTCGTAAAATTTCACCTGAAGTGATGCTTTCGCGGATATTACGCTCTACTACTTTGTCAACCTCTGCATATGTTACAGATACACTCTGACCGGCCGCTAAATCAATGACAGCAGCTGCCGCCGCATAGAGGTAATCTTCGGAAGAAAGACGGGTATTATCCGATGTTACGAATGCGGGAACACCGTCATTTCTTTCAATAAATTTCTCGTATCTGTCAGAAGCATTCACAAACTGCGTATGTGTCAACTCAACAGTAGTTGCTGCCATTGAAGACACCGGAAGCATTGAGAATACCATAACCAGTGCGAGAATAACCGCCAGTACTCTTTTCATAGTAAATTCTCCTTTTAAAATGACTTGTGTACATATGAGTACACATATATATTTTTGCACTATTCTTTTTAATTGTCAACATAAACTTGCACTTTTTTAGTAAATTTATACTGCAAATAATACAAATTCCCAAAGTATTCATTGGTTGTTCATTTTTTTTGTTTGATATGGTACAATAAACGGCAATAAGGAGGATTTTTTATGTTTAAACACAAACTCATGGCACTGTCACTCTCTGCCCTACTTACATTTTCTTTTGCAGGCTGCTCACTTATTATTGATGATGCACCTTCAAGCTCCCCCTCTGCCTCTTTAGCTCCTGCAACCACCGCTGAGGCATACAGTTTAGAATCCGAAACCTCGCCCACTTCATTTTCATTCAACTATAATTCCAATGAGTTTATTTACAGGCTCACCTCTTATATCGGTGCAGATAATGCCGACGGCGAAAAGGCATTCAATGATTTAAAAGTTGATACCAACGAATTTTTTACCGAAACACTGGAAAACGGGTTGATATCAACAACAGGCATTCACGAGATAGACGGCGAATCCGCCTTTTCATTTGTAATCAACTCTGATAAAAACGGTAATGTGTTTGATATAGCACTTATAATGTATCCATCCTTTATGAGCAAAACCGTTGAAAACGGCAATATGCTTTATCCGTATCTCGTGACTTATACCGTCTGTGCTGCTTTGGAATGCGAAGCCACGAAAGCGACTTCCATTATAGTTGAACTCATGGCTGATGAGAACGGTGCATCAAGCGGAATATACAGTTTTGAAAGCGAAAATATCTACTATCATTTCATAAGTAGTGACGATTCTTCTTCATTATCCATATCAATAGGCGGCGAAGGTCTTTTCTACGAAGGTTTGCAGAATCAGTAAAAACGTGTTTCGGAAACATTATAAAAAATCAGTTCACTTAATATATAGTGAGCTGATTTTTTCATTCATTATTTATTACTCATTTATCAACTAAGTTACCCCCCGCTCACCTTGTCGTGAGTGAGGGGTTGTTAGTTAATTAGGCTCTAATCCGCTTGCGGCGACATGTGCATAGCAAGCAGAAAACAATGCAGTATGAAAAAGCAGTTCGCACCTTGTCGTGCGAACTGCTTTTCAGTTTATCTTTCTACCTGTTTTTTGATTACTTTTTTACAAAAAAGTAATCAGGGGTGTGGGGACAGCGCCCCCACTGATTATGCCTGGAAATCGTATGTGCCCCAGGGCTGAGCATCTATCGTGTCGGGCAAGAAGCCGTATGTGAGATAGAACTCCAATACTCTTGCGTACATATAGATTACGTTGCAGTAATTCATTGTACCGAGGTCCGTTGTGATGTATGTCGGTACTGCACCGTTCGTGTAAATCGTTTCAGCCATTCTCTGTGCAACCTTTATGTAGCTGAGCTTGTCGAATGTGCCTGCTGTGAGTGTTTCACTTACGATATTCTTCGGTGTTGCGATCTCCTGCAAAGGCATATCTGCTGCTTTGCCGCGATAGATGTTCGATACTGTTGCTGCAAAGAGTCTTGCCATTGTGCCGGGAAGTACGCGTGTACCAACGTCGAGTGTTACATAGTTGGGGATATTGCCTG
>JAZNWT010000110.1:0-11614 GCA_045593465.1 Clostridia bacterium | reverse complement strand
AAGTAAAATTGTTGACGGTCTTTTCTTTGCAGGGCAGATAAACGGAAGCTCAGGCTATGAAGAAGCGGCGGCAAAGGGCATTTATGCAGGCATAAACTGTGCGTTGAGCTTAAAGGGCGAAGAGCCGCTTGTTTTGTCGAGGGCGGACGGATACATTGGCGTGCTTGCCGATGACCTTGCGACAAAGGGCACAAACGAGCCATACAGAATGATGACCTCACGTGCCGAATACAGACTGCTTTTAAGGCAGGACAATGCGGATTTGCGTTTAACCGAGCTTACATATCGTACGGGGCTTATAAGCGATGAGCGTTATACTCGCCTCATGCGGAAAAAAGAGAATATAGCACGCATAACAAAAGCACTTGATGCTCATGTGCCGTGCAATGAAAAGCTTGCGGCACTTTTAGAGCAAAAAGGTGAGAGCATACCTAAGGGTGGCGGATTAAGGCTTTATGACATATTGAAGCGAAGAACGATATCCTATACCGAACTTGCAATGCTTTATGCAAGCTTACCGACTGATGATGAAGAAGCGGCAATGCAGGTTGAGATATCCGCACGTTATGACGGTTATATAGCAAAGCAGAGAGAACAGGTTGAGCGTTTCAAGCATACGGAAAGCCGGCTTTTGCCCGAAAATATTGATTATAACTCAATGGACGGCTTAAGAATAGAAGCAAGGCAGAAGCTTTCTGCAATTCGCCCCTTAAATGTCGGTCAGGCATCACGTATAAGCGGTGTTTCGCCTGCGGATATAGCCGTTTTGCTCATATATTTGAAAAGGATGGAATCAGATGGAGTTTGAAGCTCTTATAAAAACGAAAATAGACGGTATTTGTGATGAAGCGGCGAAAAAATTCAAGCGTTATTTTGAGATGCTTACAGATTGGAATACAAGAGTAAACCTTACCGCCATAGTAGAAAGCGAAGCGGTTATCGAAAAGCATTTTGCAGACAGCCTGCTTCCGCTTGAACTTATAAAAAAAGGTTCGAGATGTATTGATATCGGTACGGGTGCAGGCTTTCCCGGCATACCCATCGCCATAATGCGTGATGATGTTGAAATGGTCTTAATGGATTCTTTAAATAAGCGTGTAAACTTTCTGAATGCCGTAAAAGACGAACTTGGTTTAAAAAACATCACCTGTGTTCATGCACGTGGTGAGGAAGCCGCACATGACGTAAAGTATCGGGAAAGGTTTGACATCACACTTTCAAGAGCGGTTGCAGGTGTTAACGCACTTGTTGAGGTTTCCGTGCCGTATTTGAAGGTCGGCGGAATGAGCATAATGCTTAAAGGCCCCAAAGCACAGGAAGAACTCATTCAGGCTCAAAATGCAATAAAAGCTCTCGGTGCAAGTGCAAAAACAGTGAACTTTTCCGCCTCGTGGGGTGATAGGTGTGCCGTTATCATAACAAAAGAAGAAAAAACGCAAAGACAGTATCCCAGAAAGGGAATGTTTAAAAAAACGCTGTAAAAAATATGATGTTATAAAAAACGTGTTGACTAAATCTTGCTCAACACGTTTTTTGTGTAGAAAAAATGTGTGAGCACAGGTAAAAAATTTTCAACATAAAGAAAGGGGGGATAATTGTTTGTAAAAATATGAAAGTTAAAAAATCCCTATAGAATAAGGGGATAATATATAATCTCAGGTAATTTATGTACGATTTATGAATAAAGTTGGAGCAATGTGTTAACATTATTTACTTTTCGATACAATGCAATGAATAAATGTTAAAATTGTCACGATCGAATGCTGAAAAAAGGGTTTTTCGGTTTTTTATGCAAGAATACCGAGAAATACGGCGAACAAATCAGGACGGATAAGCTTTGGGAGCTTTTGAATGACTGAAAAAGAATTGAAACGTGCAAGCCGTGGTGAGCTTTTGGAAATGCTCATTACACAAATGGAAGAAAACAAGCTGCTCAAGGAGAAGGTGGACCTGCTCCAGGCACAGCTTGATGAACGCACCGTAAATTTAGGTCATGCAGGCTCTATTGCAGAAGCATCGCTTGTTTTGAGCGGAGTGTTTGAGGCGGCACAGACTGCGGCACAGCATTATCTCGACAATGTAAAGCGAATGAGCGAAAGGCAGGATCTGCTCTTTGAGCATATGTATGCACAGGCACGTGTAAAGGCAGAAGCAACGGTGGCTGAAGCAGATGCTTACAGCAAGCGTGTGCATGAAGAAGCGGACGCATATTGGCATCAGGTGCATGAGAGAGTGCAGGCAATGTTTAAGGATCAGGAAAGCTTACGCAAACTTATGCAGACCGCCGGAAGGAAAGTTATCACATGAGAAGCAGGGCCGAAAAAGAAAGAACGGTCGATATGCCCGAACTTCACCAGCTTAAAGCCGAACTTAAGAGGGTGAAATATAAAAAAAGATATAATAGGGTGTTGAAAAGCACCTTTTACACACTGGTAGTAGTCGCTGCTGTTGCGGTATTGGTAGCAACAATATGGATGCCCGTTTTGCAGATCTACGGTTCATCAATGGCACCTACCATGGACGAGGGCGATATAGTAATATCCGTAAAGGGTATGGATTTTAAAGCAGGAGACCTTGTGGTTTTCTATATGGGAAATAAGATACTTGTGAAAAGGTTCATTGCAGGGCCCGGCGAATGGGTGGATATTGACGCTGACGGAAATGTTTACGTGGACGGAGAGCTTTTAAATGAGCCGTATATAAGTGAAAAAGCGTTTGGCGACTGCAATATTGAGCTTCCGTATCAGGTTCCCGAGAATCGCATATTCTGCATGGGTGATCACAGGTCCACGTCCGTTGATTCAAGAAATACGGCGGTTGGCTGTATTGCGGATGAACAGATAGTAGGTAAGGTAGTTTTCAGAGTTTGGCCTTTATCGAACTTTGGAGCTTTAAATTAAAGAATTCAAAAAGTGAAGGGCATTTTATCGTAAGATGGGCAAAGTGCAGCAGCTTTCAAGTGAATATGCTTTGAAGCACAAAAGGAAAAAGCGTTGGCAGAAAATAGTCACCGTTATGGCGGCTGTTGTTGTGTTCTGCACTACATACGCTTTGATTTTGCCTGCAATTACAATGGAAAAACAGACAATATGCAATAAGGAGGAGCATACGCATACTTCTTCTTGCTATTCTCAATCTGAAAATATAATGATATGCACCGAGAATATACATCAGCATACATCAGCTTGCATCGACGCAAGCTGCGGATATGCTGATTTTGTTGTACATGAGCATGATGAGCTTTGTTATGACGAAGCAGGAACTTTGAGATGCATGCTTGAGGAAATAGTCGGTCATGTGCACAGTGATGAATGTTATGCAGCAAATGCCGAAGATTATGAAGTAAATGCAGAAGATGAAGCTATAGAAGCTACGAGCGAGCCTGTTTTTGACGAACCCGAAAGCGACGATGAAGAAGCAGAATTTGAAATAACGCTTACCGACAAGTCCGATTTTGCCGAAAGTGACGGACAGTTGAAGCTTATCTGCAATAAGATGGCTCTGCATACTCATTCCTCCGATTGCCGAGACGGAGCAGGTAACTTAGTTTGCGGCATGCTTGAGCTTAAAAGGCATGTTCATACCGAGGAATGTTTCAATCAGGAAAATTCTGCTCAAACGCTTATCTGCACAAAGGAAGAGCATACGCACGATGATGCTTGCTACAATAATCCCGATGCAGACACGGAAACAAAGGAAGAATGGGAAGCAACAATTCCGAAAGACCTTACGGGTATTTGGCAGGACGATATCATAGCCGTTGCAGAGAGTCAGATAGGCTATGAAGAGAGTGATACAAACGTAATAGTGGATACGGAGGGCAAAATAAAGGGCTACACACGCTACGGTGATTGGTACGGAAGCAGGTACAGCTCATGGTGTGCAATGTTTGCCTCATTCTGCTTGAATTACGCAGGCATAGACAGCGAAAACTTCCCTTATGAAGCAAGCTGCTACCGTTACATAATGGAGCTTCAATCACTTGACCTTTACAGGGAAGCAGAAAGCACTTATACCCCCAACAAGGGTGACCTTATATTCTTTGACATGAATGAAGATTCAAAATCCGACCATGTGGGCATAGTCAAGGAAGTAATAACCGATGAAGCAACGCAGAAAACCACCGTACATACAATAGAGGGAAATACGGACAAGAGCGTTGAAGAACACAGCTATGACATTACCGATTCCGACATAATAGGCTACGGTGATATTACAAAAGCATACGAAACATACAAGGCAAAGCGTGAAGTAAAAGTTTATTCGGGCGGGGATTACACGGTAAATGTTATGTATGATAAGGACGCATTGCCCGAAAATGCTGTACTTACAGTACGTGAGCTTGATAAAGAAAGCGAAGAATATGCACTTTACTGCAATGAAATGCTTGCAAGCTTAAACGACAGCGGAAAAGAAATGTCGTTCCTCCGTCTGTTTGACATAAGCTTTACGGTTGACGGAAATGAGGTTGAGCCTACAACTCCCGTTGAAATAAATATTTCCTACGATGACGGTATTGAGATTGCAGGCAAAGAGGAAATAAAGGGCGTACACTTTAAGGATGACGAAGAGCTTGAAATACTCGATGCAACGAGCGAAAGCGATACAAGTGACACGCAGATTTCAGAATTTAACTTCACATTAAAGAGCTTTTCGATAGCCGGTACGGCAGTAGTATATGATGTAAGCACAGCGGCGGCGGATACGCCTCTTGCCACAACGTCAACTTACTCAAGCAGTATATTCAAAACAAGCCGTTCTTACATTATATATGTAACCTCGGGCTCGAATTATTATGCAATCAACGGCAGCGGAGGTCGTGCTCAGATCACGATAGAAAACGGATATATTTACAGTGACCTGGAAGATCCGAGCACGATTTTGTGGAAAATAACGCCCACAAGCACTACAAATTCATATACCATACAGAATGTAAGCACGGGAAGATACTTATATCCGAGCTCAAGCGGTGTTACAACAACAACGGCATCAAACAGCACGCTTTCATCGTCATCGGGCGGTGCACGTATTTACGGCGGCCGTTATGCCCGCTATTACAACAATGCATTTACAACAACCACGTCGCAGTCAAGCGGAACGGCGTTCAGCTTCGGTGTTTCCGTAGATGAAGAATTTACTGTTTGGCTTGACGGTACAAACGGCGGCATTATGAGCCTTTTGGGTTCGGGCGTTGACGAGATAGATAAGGCATATACCGTAAAAGGCGGCGAGGAGTTTACGCTTCCGTTAACGTGGCAGTCACCCTATAAATATGACTACACGCTCCGTGGCTGGTACGACATTACAAACAGCAAATATTACGCTCCCGGAAGCAAGTTTGTTCCCACGGGTGATACGGTATTTTATGCGGATTATGTGGCAACAAGCTATGACGTAGGTCAGTTTAACGAATTTGTTTCCGATACTGTAAGCACTAATGACTTTATAACAACAAGAGTTTTCGATTACAGCACAATATTCAATATGCAGTCTGAAAAACTGCACTCCGACTCATACGTAAACTCAAGTGCACACTATGAAAAATGGCAGCACCTTGAATCGGGCACTGTACCGTATGAAAACAGAGAATCTCTTAACTTCATATTTATTGACTGGGACAGAAGCAGTGAGGATATATCCTATCCTGTTGATAAGAATAACGAAAACGATAACGGCGAGATAGACGAGGGCATATACACAGAGCAGCTTGGTGAATTGCTCTTTGGTACCGACAATTCATACGATCCTCAAACTAACACGGGTGTGGTAGGTAAGCAATACATAGGTGAGGCAGACCATCTCTTCCACTACATGAAGGATTCTACCGATGACTATTACGGCTACTATTACTATGATTCAAAGCTCAATGCGGCATCGTATAATCAGAGTGATGAACGCTTCTATGTATATGATTACTTGGAGCGTACCTCGGACTCCGATAAGGACGGCGGTGCAGGACAGTATTCGGACTTTTTGCCGTTCAACTCACCCTATAAAAACGGCAATTCGCGAAATCAGGTAACCTACACATACAACGGCGAAAAAGGTGAATATGTCGGCACAACGCATTACGAATACGATGCAAAGTATGACGGTCAGTACAGCGAAAAGGATAACAGCGGTACGAACTATTGGTTCGGCATGAGCATCGATATAGATTTTTATTTGCCCAACGATACGGGAAGTATTGACGCAAACGGTAATTACGGAAATCAGAGCATACAGGGAAAAGACATGACATTTGAATTCTCGGGCGATGATGACGTTTGGGTATTCATAGACGGCGAGCTTATGATGGACATAGGCGGTGTTCACGGCATTGAAAGCGGTGTTATGAACGCATCCACAGGTCAGATCATAATCAACGGCGAGGTCGATACTGAAGCTTCAGCGACCTTTACCGAAAAGGTAAAGGCAGGGCAGCATGTGCTTACGTTCTATTATTTGGAGCGTGGCGGTTCGCAGTCGAACTGTTCTATATACTTCAACCTGACACCGAGATATACATTTGAAATAACAAAGGAAGACCTTACGACTCAAGAGCTTTTGAACGGTGCTCAGTTTACGGTATATGACGATATAGAATGTACCGACGAAGCAGAGCTTTGGGTAAGCAAGGAATCCTATGACAGCGGCGATGAGCCCATGTCAACATTCACCGTTGAATACGGCAAAGCGACTTTCTGGGGCATGAGTGCCGGCAGAAGCTATTACATGAAAGAAACGAAGGCTCCCGATGGTGACGGATTTAGCTGTTCACACGGTATAATCTGCATACATCTTGATAACAGGGGCGAGTCATATTATAGCGTAGAGATAGTAGAGGACCCCGATGCAATTGTGGGCGAGGGCGAATCGAACCCCACCGAGGGCTTTACGGCTTACGGCTTCAAGATAGACTATGAGGCACAGGAAGCATACCTTGTAATTACAAACCCAAGAAACATAGATGAGCTTGTAAAAATAGGCGTATACAAAAAGTGGGCGGATTCGGGAGTTAAGGATCACAGCGGTGATACTGCAACGGTTTATTTGGTTGCAACAAAGGCTGACGGAACAAGAACGAGGATCCGTGAAATAGAGCTTAATTCGGCAAATGATTGGAAATACACATGGGAAAACCTGCCCAAGTATGATACGGACGGTGTAACGGAGATTGTATACACCGTTGAGGAGGCACAATTCCCCGGATATCAGGGTACGATAGTAAAAACTTCAGAGAGAACAGTTGAAACCGTTGAGTGGGACGATACAACAAACTCGCTGTCGGGCGGCAATAGCTACCTTTTGAAAACGGGAAGCGGATATCTTGCGACCGTGAGTGCAGCCGATGCAAAGCTTACATTCATAAGTGATGAGGAAACTGCCAAGCAATCAAGTACCGCACTGTGGACGGTAACTTCTAACTCAAGCGGTATTACGCTCACAAACGGTGAAGGTCAGATATTGACGTTTAATTATTCGAGCAGTTCATCGAGCAGATATTTTTATGCTACCACGAGCAGTACAAACTATCAGACGCTGACTTTTGCAAGCGGCAGACTGTATTACAGATATTCTTCGTACAGAACTTATTATCCCACGTCAACGCTTTCGACAACGGGAAGATTGAGCACAACGACAACGGCAAGCAGCTCACTTTCAATAACCCCCGTTGAAAAAAGAGTGACGACCGTTACCGAAGAAATAGATTATGACTACTATGAGCTTACAAATGCTCCCGTTGAAGAGCAGACCTCGCTCACGGTCACAAAGGCATGGGATACAGGGCTTGATGATGGAGATACGAGCTTGTATGAAAAGCTTGAAGCCACCATGCGTTTATACGCAAACGGCGTTGATACCGGCATGAGTGTTGTTCTTAATTTAAGAAACGGCTGGACTGCGACATTTGAGGGACTTCCCTATGAGGATGCAGACGGACAGCCCATACAGTACACGGTAGTTGAAGATGATATATCAATAGATTGGATAGCAGAATACGGCGAGATAGTCACAATAGATACCACAACTCCCGACAGCTATCAAACAACGGTCACAAATCTTTACAGATGGAATCATGACTACGAGCTTCCCGAAACGGGCGGAAGCGGCACTCATATGTATACCTTAGGAGGGTTGCTGCTATCGGCGGCGGCAATAATCCTGCTGTATAGAAAGAAAAAGCGTGAAAAGGAGGATTATTAGCTTAACCGTCCTTGAACGCAAGGAAACAATTTTAAAACCAAGTTTTTCAAAGAAATCAAAAGAAAAAGAAAGGATTAAAAAAATGAAAAACATCAAGAAAATCGTGGGCATCATGCTCGCACTCGCACTCACACTCAGCTTCACGGTAAGTGCACTTGCCGAAGCAAACATCACAATCGTCGGCACGGACAAAGCTCCCACAGCAGGTCACACCTACAATGTATATCAGATATACACAGGTGAGCTTTTTGAAGATGAAAACGGCGTTGAAACACTTGCAAACATCAAGTACGGCAAGAACTATACACCCGGCACGACAAAGGTCGGCGACACGGTTCCCACAAGCGAGCTTGACGCTTTGACAGACCCTGCTGCATTTATTGACAGCATAACAATCGAAGGTGCAGCAGCTGCAACATTGAACGAAAGCAACAACTGGTCCACAAAGAACATCGAAAATCTCGAGCTTCCCGAAGGTTACTACTATGTTGTTGATGCAACAGTTCCCTCAGGCGACACAGCTTCCGCTTATATCGTTCGCGTTCTCGGTGATGTAACAATGGCTCCCAAGTCTTCAGGAACAACTCTTGAAAAGGAAGTCGGCGATATCAACGATTCTCTTGAAGATGCAGAAATAGTATGGGGCGACAGTGCAGACCATGATTTCGGCGATGATGTTCCCTTTGTTATCACAGTTGATCTCGAAGCAAACGTAGAGCTTTATGAAACATATGAACTCGTTATCAACGATACAATGAGCAAGGGCCTTGTTTACAATGAGGATGCAGTTGTAAAGGTTGACGGCAAAGTTGTAACAAACGGCTACACAATAGAATATGACACAACAGGCATCAACGGCGAAAGCTTCCTTACAATCACATTTGACGATGTAAAAGCTATCGGTGCAACAAACAGCTCCGCAGTAACGGTTGAATATACAGCTGAGCTTACAGAAGATGCAATAATCGGTGAAGACGGCAACCTCAACGAAGCATACGCAGAATTCTCCAACAACCCCAACGATACAACAAGCAAGGGCGAAACAGAGAAGGATACAAATGTTGTATTCACATTTAAGACAATCGTTAACAAGGTTGACGGCGATCTCGCTCCTTTAGCAGGTGCACAGTTCGTTCTCTACAAGTTCGTAACAGAACTCCCCGAAGGTGCAACAGACTACGAAACAGTTAAGGATAACGCAGGCGTAAGCACACTCGGTTATTGGATTCCCATCGAAGCAGTTGTTGCAGAAGAAGGCACGGAGTTTGCATTCGAAGGCATTGATGACGGCAAGTACAAGCTCGTTGAAACAGTAACTCCCGCAGGTTACAACACAATCGCCCCCATCGAGTTTGAAGTAACAGCTTCTCACACAATTGAAGGTATCGAAACTCTCGAAGGCACAACAGCAGCCGAAATCACTTTCACAGCAACAACAGCAACAGGCACTCTTGAAACCGACGTTGTCAACAACACAGGTATCCAGCTGCCCGAAACAGGCGGCATCGGTACAACAATATTCTACATTGCAGGCGGCGTTTTGGTTCTTGCAGCTATAGTTCTTCTCGTAACCAAGAAGCGTATGAACAATCAGTAATTTAAAATTACGAATTACTGAAAACTAAGTATTAAAACCGACCGTTGCGGAACATGGGAAAGAAGATTCAAGATTCCTTTCTTCTTTCCCAAAGCCGCAGCGGCAAGGAGAACCCTTGTTTTATGAAGAAAAAAGGAAACAAACTCACAACAATAATACTGATATTGATTCTTCTTATAGGGCTGTCCTTGCTGCTGTATCCCTCGGTCAGTGATTATTGGAACTCTTTTACACAGTCTAAAGCTATTGCGTCCTATGCCGAAGAGGTCGCAAATCTTGATGAAGAAAAGTATCGCATGCTTTGGGAGGAAGCCGTTGATTACAATGAAAAGCTTCACACCCTTGATAAACGATACATACTTGATGATGAACGCAAAGCGGAATATGAAAGCTGTTTAAACCTTTCGGGTAACGGTATAATGGGTTATATCGAAGTACCGTCAATAGGCGTAACGCTTCCCATGTACCACGGTACGGCGGAGTCCGTATTGCAGATAGCCATAGGGCATATTGAATGGACCGATCTGCCCGTTGGCGGCGAGGGCACTCATTGTGCACTTTCAGGTCATAGAGGCTTGCCGAGTGCAAAGCTTTTTTCCGACCTTGATAAGCTTGTTGCAGGTGACATATTTATACTTCGTGTGCTTGACGAAATACTCACATACGAGGTTGACAGAATACTTATAGTAGAGCCCGACGACATGGACCATATAGAGGTTATTGAGGGTGAAGATTTCTGCACGCTTATAACCTGCACACCCTACGGTGTAAACTCTCACCGTCTTTTGGTGAGAGGACACCGCATAGAAAATATTGAAGAAGCAAAGGTTGCAAGAGTTACAGCCGACGCTATCCAGATAGAGCCGCTTATTGTAGCCCCCATCGTGGCTATTCCAATGCTGCTCGTCCTTCTGATAGCTTTGCTTATTCCCAAAAAGAAAAATAAAAAGAACGGAGGAAGCACGGAAGATGATTGATAATCGCTTTAAACGCATAGTAAGCATTGTTCTTGCTCTGCTTTGCTTTGCAATGATAATTCCCATGCAGTCCTTCGGCCTTGAAATAGACATTGAAAGAGAAGCAAGTATCACAATGAAGTATTTTGACGGTACAAAACCCATAGTGGGTGCCGTGTTCGACTTATACTTGCTTGCAGTGTATGACGGCAACGGTAATTTGACCGTTACGGAAACATTTGAAAAATATAATGTAAATTGGGACGAAAACAGCGAGGAATATAAGGCACTTCCGCTTACTTTGGAGGGCTTTGTACTCCGTGATGATATATTGCCGACAGTAAGCTGTTCGACAGGCTATGACGGCGAAGTAAAAATACCCGACTTAATTTGCGGAATCTATCTTGTAATAGGTTCAAAATGCTCACAGTACGGCAATGTATACGATGCTGAAACGCTTATAATATCAACTCCGCAAAAGGAGCTTATCGGCGGCGGGCTTATATATGATGTCGTCATAAATCCCAAGCGTACGGTACGTGAGGATAAAGCAACACCGACACCGGGTGCGGTATGGACACCGTCTCCCGACGAAACACGCAAGCCCGACGAAACACGGAAGCCCGATGAAACACGGAAACCGGACAGAACTCAAAAACCGTCACCGGACATGAGTGCAACGCCCGAGCCCGGAACAACGTGGACACCGTCACCCGATACGAGTGCAACACCTGTACCGGGAACAACGTGGACACCGACTCCCGATACGAGTGCAACACCTGTACCGGGAACAAGGTGGACACCGTCACCCGATACGAGTGCAACACCTGTACCGGGAACAACGTGGACACCGTCACCCGATGCAACGCCTACT
>JAZNWT010000109.1:0-18530 GCA_045593465.1 Clostridia bacterium | reverse complement strand
ATTCTTTCTTTTTTCATAGCGATAAGCTGTCGTTCTTCATTTTGACCAATACTTGATACCCTTATATAGCCATAAATCCTATGTTCTATTTTTTATACACTCCTTTCGATATATTTTACTTAGCTCAATACTATTCATATTTACAACCTTATTATCTAACCTTTGCAACAAAAAACTCCGCTACTTTTTGGTAGCAGAGTTTTTAAAGTTATTTAATTCTACGATGCGAATTGGCTGTTGTAGAGTTCGGCGTAGAAGCCGTTTTGCTGCATGAGTGTATCGTGGCTGCCTGTTTCTATAACATCGCCGTCTTTCATAACGAGTATGAGGTCTGCATTCTTTATGGTGGAGAGTCTGTGTGCGATTACAAAGCTGGTTCTGTCCTTTGTGAGTTCGTCCATAGCCTTTTGTATTATCGCCTCTGTTCTTGTATCGACAGATGATGTTGCCTCATCAAGTATCAGCATGGGGCTGTTTTGAAGCATTGCACGTGCAATCGTAAGAAGCTGTTTTTGTCCTGCCGAAATGGTCGTGCTTTCAGACAGCACCGTATCAAAGCCGTTGGGAAGTGATTTTATGAACCTGTATATACCGCATACACGGCATACACGCACAAGTTCCTCGTCTCTTACGTTTTCAAGATTGTAGACAAGGTTTTCCCTTACCGTACCGTCAAAAAGCCAAGTATCCTGCAAAACCATGCTGAAAAGGTCATGCACATCTTCACGTTTAAGGTCCTTTATGTTAACGCCGTCAATACTGATACTGCCGCTGTTTATCTCATAAAACCGCATCAATAAGTTTACCATGGTGGTCTTGCCTGCACCCGTGGGGCCTACTATTGCCACCTTTTGCCCTGCTTTTACGCTTGCGGAAAAATTCTTGATTATTATTTTTTCCTTATTGTTGGGATACGAGAAGCGTACATTTTTAAACTCAACATTTCCTTTTACTTCAGCGATTTTTTTATCCTTATGACTTTCGTCCTCAAGCTCATTTGCCTCCAAAAAGTCGAATATTCTGTGTGCCGCCGCCGCAGAAACCTGCATATTCGTCATGCCCTGTGCTATCTGACCGAGCGGGCCGGTAAACATTCGCACATACAGTATAAACGAAATAATTGTTCCAAACTCTATTATCTTGTTCATGGCAAGCAATGAGCCGATAACGCAAACGATAACATATCCCACATTGCCTACAACGTGCATTACAGGCTGCATTACTCCCGAAAGAAACTGCGAACGCCAATTGGCATTATACAGTGTATCATTAAGGGTATGGAAACGCTCTTTTATGCTGTTTGAAGCCCTCGATATACGCACAACCTCGTGTCCTGTATACATTTCTTCAACAAAGCCGTTGACCTTGCCTATGCTCTCCTGCTGTGCAATGAAATGCTTCTGAGAACGCTTCATAATAATTGCAACGATTATTATGCCGATAAGCGTGATACCGAGTATACTGAACGCTAAAATCCACTGCGTTATGAACATCATCAAAAGACAGCCCAAGAACTGTGCAACAGAGCTTATTATGTTGGGCAGACTGTTTGAAAGCCCCTGCTGAAGTGTGGAAACATCATTTGTCATACGGCTTAAAATATCGCCGTGGGAATTAAGGTGGAAATATTCTTGAGGTACTCTGTTTATCTTTTCGGACAGCTCTCCCCTCATTCGTTTTGATGTTTTGAGCGTGACCGTTGCCATTATATAATGTTGTAAAAATCCACACAAAGCACTCAAACCGTATATTGTTATAAGCACAATACCGACTTTCGCAATAGCATCAAGGTCTATTTCGCTTGTGAGACCTGCAGCTATTATGTTTGTCATCTTGCCTATCTTATCAGGGCCTATTATTGTAAGCACTGTACTGCTTGCCGCAAGCAAAAGTGCAAAAAGCACCGCAAACTTACTCCTGTTAAGGTAAGCAAGCATCTTTTTGACTGCTTCCGACAGTCTGTTTCTGCCTGCATTATGCATCGGTATGGCGTTTCTTCTCATCATATTCATACCTCTGCCCTCCTTCAAGCCAATTCCTCAGCCGAAAGCTGAGACATGGCTATTTCCTTATATACGGTGCAGTTTTTCATAAGCTCTTCGTGAGTACCCATTCCCACTGCCCTACCGTCATCAAGCACAAGTATTTTATCCGCATTGCGTATCGTGCTGATTCGCTGTGCAACTATTATTTTTGTTGAATCGCTAAGCTCTTTTTCAAGCCGTGAACGTAAAAGTGCATCTGTTTTATAGTCAAGTGCCGAAAAAGAATCATCAAACACAAGTATTTCGGGCTTCCTTGCAAGTGCCCGTGCTATGGATATGCGTTGTTTTTGACCGCCCGATACATTCTTGCCCGACTGTGCGATTCTATACTGAGTTTTCCCCTCAAATTTGTTTACAAACTCGCTTGCCTGTGCAAGCTCAAGTGCTTTCTCAATATCTGTCTGCTCTGTTTTTGAAGCACTTTCGCCAAAGCCTACATTCTCGGCAATCGTTCCGTCAAAAAGAACAGCCTTCTGTGTTATATAGCCCAGCCTGTCGTAAAGTGCTTTAAACGTGTAATCACGCACGTTTACACCGTCAACCTTAACTTCGCCCTTTGTTGCGTCGTAAAATCTCGGTATGAGGTTTATAAGCGTTGTTTTACCGCTTCCCGTCGATCCGATTATCGCAAGCGTTTCACCCTTGTTTACCTTGAAGCTTATGTCCATAAGTTCATCTTCGCTTGCATTTGGATAACGGAATGTGACGTTTTTAAATTCAACCGTACCTTTTTCATTGGCTGTTTCAACTGCACCTTCCTTTACCGTGGCTTTCTTATCCAGCACCGCATTTATACGCTCTGCGGAAATAAGAGCCGGTGGAACCATCATAAAAATCATTACTAAAAGCATGAATGAAATTACAACGTGCGTAGCATATGTGCTGAACACAACAACATCACTGAACATATCTATTCTGCCCATTGCATTACTTAAGGGAATTGCGGATATAAGTGCCGCACCGAGCCAATATATCGAAAGCGACAAGCCGTTCATGCCAAGCGTCATTACAGGATTCATGAAAGAGAACATACGCTGATTGAAAAGCTGTGTTTTCATCATTTTTGTGTTCACCTCATCAAACTTTTCGTTTTGATAAGCTTCGGCATTGAAAGCATGGACAACATTTATTCCCATAAGGTTTTCTCTTGCGACCTTGTTTATCTTATCTACAAGCTGTTGTACAATGCGGAATCTCGGCATAACAATAAGCATTATCGTAAGTACAAAAGCACATATCAAAACAACAAATACGGCGGTTACAAGCGACAGCTCATAACTCTTTCCCAATATCTTTATGAGTGCATATACAGCCATCATGGGAGCTTTTATCATCAGTTGCAAGCCCATTGCAACAAGCATTTGAACCTGCGTAACATCGTTTGTGGTTCGAGTTATAAGACTCGGCACGGAGAATTCAAGCATTTCTTCCTGCCCCAAGTCCATTACATGATTAAACAGCTTTGCTCTTACATTAAAGCTGAAGCCTGCCGCAGTCCTTGCCGCAAGATATCCGCACATAATCGAAAGCACTGCACTTAACACGGTACACGCAAGCATCTTCAAGCCCGTCATCCACACAAGTGATATATCGTTATTCTGCGTCTGAATAAGAGTGGTAAGCTCACTCATGTATTCCGGAAGCATTAAATCCAAATATATCTGTGCCAACACTAAAAACGCACAGATAACCGCCATGCACGCTTCACGTTTTTTCATGTTTTTTAAAAGTCTAAGCATTGTTCCTCCGTTTATAAATTCTCGCTGTTGAATATTTATAAAAACATATCTTATTTAGTATATTCTTCCCATGTATATCATTCAAGAACCTCTTTGTGAACTCATGAAAATTTTTTGTGTCAAAAAGGCGGAGCTGATTTAGCACCGCCTTGCATTTAATATTCAGTTTTCATTACCGGCCAAGCAGCATTTTGTTTATTGCCGCAATATCACGGGAGTTTATTTTTGAATCTTCATTATAATCTGCCGCATCAAGCACCTTTGCATCAACAATTATGCTCATTCCCGTCAAGTGCTTTTGAATTACCGCAATATCACGTGAATTTACTTTACCGTCACCGTTTACATCGCCTTTTAATTGTTCGCTGTTTGTATCTTGCGGTTTAGGCGTAGGCGTTGCCGTGGGTGTAGGTATCAGCGTTACCGTTGGTGTAGGTTTTACTGTTGGCGTCGCCGTATTTGTGGGTGCGTTTACAACTTTTATAACTAACTTTGCAGTTCCGAGAAGCTCCCTGTTCCTGTTGAGCAATGTTCTCGTAAATACCAACGTACCCTCTCTTTGTGCGGTAACTCTGATTTTTTCTATACCGTTGCCAAAGTCAAGCAACAGACTCGTTATTTTACAATTATCACCCGGCAGTGTGTAATTTAAAAGTATCTCGTTGCAAGCGTATTCGTTTCCTCCGCCGAAATACATTGTAACATCTGCCACTTCGCCAACTCCGAGAGTTAACGAAGCAGGCTCAAAATAAATGTAAGGCTTTGTTTTATCAACAGGGGTTGCCTCAGGTGTAGGAGTTGCCGCAACAGTGGGCATAGGAGTTTTTAAATCTGTCGGCACGGGAGTCGGTGTGTTTTTCGGCTTTGCGGTGACAGTCGGTGCATCTTCACTTGCATTATATATATAATCACTGCTTGCCATGGGATATGCACTGTTAAACTGTACCGTTGCAAATTCCGCATCACGTGAATGGTCATCAAAATTATTATTGCATTTCAAAAAGTAAGCACGTCTGTCACCGTTGCTGTCCCAAGTAGCATCAAGATTGTAATACTTGCCCTTTAAATTGACTATATTCCATGCGTGACGCTCATTATGGCTTTCGCCTCTTATCATTCTTGCATCCATGCCCACCTCAAGCAAAAGCCTGTAAAGAAGTGTTGCATAGCCCTGACATACAGATGTTTTATTGATAAGTGCCGCATATGCGGTATATTTCAAATCGCTTGTGCTTGTGTAATCATATTTGATATTTTTGCACATATAGCTGTATATGGCATTCACTTTCTGATAATCATTCATATTCTCAACACCGAGTGAAGTAAGCAGTTTTTCAACTTCTCCGTCAAGCTGTTCTTCCTGAGATGCCGAAGTTTTATACTCAATTTCAAAAGAATACTGTATGAATTTTCCGCTTATAATTTTTATACCGGTTTGATTCGATGTATACACACTGTGGAGATAATCGCCCTCGGTGGGATTACCCGTGTGTTCAAATATTTTGTCAAGTATCTCATAATATACACTTTCGTAAACCTCTGTCGGATTATCTATGTATAACATCAACTGAACCGACGCTTCGCGTTTTTTCATTCCTTCACGCAAATATGCCGCCGCCTCATCGACAGTTGTAAACATAGGTGCATCGGCATATGCCTGTATGCTTTTCTCGTCAACTAAGCTTACTGTATATGACGACTTGCCGTCTTTACTTATATATGTTTTTTGAGGTATTGCCTTTGCTTCCGCTTCGATTTCAACCCGGGAAGGCATGATCGAGCAGGCAAAAAGCATTACTACCATTAAAAATGCAATCGTTTTTTTCATACATTCCCCCATGAAATAGCTTTCTCTTATTTTATCATTCATCACAAGTCTGTTCAACGACAAAAAGAACGGATTGCATTATACAATCCGCTCTCATTTTGAATTTAATACAATATTTCTATGTTTGATACATTACCGTTTGAGTCAAAATTCACTTTAAGTATGCTGCCAACCGTTATCTCGGATATTGATGAATTTTGAGAGTTTTTTGTTATCTGAGCCGTTCTTGGAATTTCAAAGGTTATGCTTCCCTCGGTTTCGGTAAATGTCACAGCGTTATTCTGCATCATGGGAGGAATTTCGCCCATTCCATCATTGGGGAATTCGGGCGGCATTTCGCCAAAAGGCTTTTCGCTTTCAAGCGGTTTTATTCCCATTCCACCGTCGGGCGGCGGCTTTATTCCGCCGTTACCCAGCTGTCCGTCCATCGGCATATCAAGCTTGGGTTCGACCGTAGGCTTCGGCATATTCGGTTCAAACGTATGCAACGGAATATCGCCCGTAGGCTTCGGCATGTTGGGATCGAACGTATGCATCGGAGGCTCTGCCGGAAATGTTGCAGACTCTCCGTCTGCATTCTCGACAGCTTCGCCTATCAGTGCAGTATATTTGCCGTTGTTTATTGCCGTAACCTTCACGGTATAATTCTTGTCCGCATACCCGCTTCCGGCATTGCAACCAAAAATACTAAACGCAGTAAACAGCAATACACAAACAAGAATAAGTTTTTTGCTCATGTCTTAACCCACTTTATGAAATGCTGTACAAATACTGTTCCAGCATTTCCGCATAGTTTGTCAAATCAGAAATCGATGAAGCCAGTATGGACGAAAGAATAACTGTAACAAGTATTACAACGGCAATATCTATAAGCAACCATATAAGCTTGCTTCTTGAATAATTCTTAAGGTTCGTATTCGTTTTGCTGCTAAATGCCCAAACAAGGTAGAGTATGAAACGAACGATGCCGCCAATTAAGAATCCGCCCAAAGCACCGATGAGTATACCCAGGTAGCCAAATGTTGCACCGCCGACAATACAGCCTATAAGCAAACCAATAAGCTCGCCCACCATCGGTGACCTTCTCATGAGCTCAAGAAGCATAAACTTGCCTGTGGATAAAGGTTCACTTTCTTTTTCCTCATCCGCATTTATTGATTCAAGTGTTGAATGCATTACAGGTGTTGTTGCTTCTCCGCTCATATCCGCACTTGCTTCTGCATTGGTATTCGCCTGTTCTTCTGCACTGCCTGATTGCTCTGCAGTGGGCTTGGACACCTTAAAGTTTTCAGCATATGCCGCAAACGCCGGAGAATATTCCGCCTGTTTATTTTCCTCTTCCCATGGCATCGTAAAGACCGGTGCTTCAACACCGGGCATTTCAAACGCAGCTTCGGGAGTTTTATATTTTTCTTCCGCAACAGGTGCGGTTGTTTTTTCTTCAACCACAGATGTTTTCGAAAGAATTTCATCCAAAAAAGATGTATTGTAAGTTGGTGTACTCTGAGTATGTAAAGGCCGCTGTACGGCTTCGGTTACAGTATTCTGTACAGGTACGGTATTTTGTACGGGTACAGCGTTTTGTATCGGTTTTGCATACACCGGTTGCTGTGGCACAGTCTGCACGGGAGCATCCGCAAAAAATACAGGTTCACTTGCAGGCATCTGCTGAACAGGTGCTGCACTGACTGTTGGTTCGCTTTTTATAAGCCTTGTACCGCAAATATTGCAAAAAAGAGCATCGCTGCGGCATTCATTCTGACAACTTTGACATTTCATAATGTATTCCCTCCTTATCAGACCAAATAATTTTCAAGTGATGCAATTATGCTGTCAAACATACCCGTTGCATACATAAATACCGCAAGTATAACAAAGAATACAGCAAGAAGCGGTATGCATATAAGCTTTGCAACAGCATAATTACGTCTGTTGGGATTGCCATTTTTATTAACAGCCCACAATATCAATAAAATTATATTTATTATCGGAACATAAAGCAATAGTTCCATTGCAACAAATTTGCCGCGAGTCAAGACTTTTGCACGGTCATCATCTTTTTCGAGCATAAGATCCAAGCGTGCCTGTGCCGCACTTTTTTCTTTTTTAGCTTCATCCTGTTTCGTTTTTTCGGGAACAGGCTCGGACGGTTTATCTATGTTAATCTTGTCATCGGAGTATGCACTTTTACTGTACCTTGAAGGTGCGTACTCTCCCTGTTTTGGCATTTGAGGAATAACGGGCATCCTTATATCAGTAGTATCGAAATCCGTTTCCTTCTCAGCATCCGCACCGGGTACCGAATGCCTATTTGCATCCTGAGCATTGCTTTGCACACCGGCAGTAAAATTGTTTTTCCCGACGGGAGATGTTTGATCTGCTGTATCGGTTTTTGGTTTGCCTGTTTCGCTTGATGCCGAAAAATCCGAAACGGGATTCACTGCAGATGCCGCACTTTTTATAACAGGCGACGATCCTGCCGTCTGCTCACCGCTCAGCAGCGGAGCACCGCAAATATTGCAAAAAAACAGATCGTCACGGCACTCGTTAAAACAATTTAAGCACTTCATATATTATCCTTTCCATACGGAGTGTATTTATATATATCTATTTATATACAATTGTATTATAACATCTCAAGCAAAAACATTGTATAAAATATCTTATTTGTTCACAAACAGATAAAATTATTGTATAATAAAGCATCACATTTAGGAGAGACTTGTTATGAAAAGATTATTTTCCGTATTCTGTGCAGTCGTTTTATCAGCAGTGCTGATACTTTCTTTTGCGATACCTTCGCTTGCAGACTTCGGTGACTTTTCGGGCGACACCGATTGGGGCTCAAGCAGTTGGGGTTCTTCAAGTGATTGGGGTTCGAGTGATTGGGGTTCAAGCAGTTATGACGATGACTGGAACTCAAGCGGCAGCTCATTCGGAAGCGGAATTATATACGATGACGATGATTCATCAGGCGGCGGCTTCGGTGCAATAGTCGTGATTGTGATAATAGTTGTTATACTCCTCATAGTATTCAACAGAAACAAAGGTGCTGTTAAATCACAGGCACCGAGAGTTAATGTGAATATCAGCGAAACGCCTGTAACTCACAGCATGGCAGAGCTTAAAAACATTGATCCCGATTTCTCCGAGGAAGCATTGAAAGAGAAAATAAGCAACCTCTATGTTCAGCTTCAAAACGGTTGGCAGGCAAAGGATATTTCATCATTGCAAAACACAATGACGGATTCTTTCTATAATCAGATGGACCGTCAGCTTGAAGCATACAGGCTCGGCAATCAAACAAATAAGGTTGAACGCATAGCAGTTCTCGGTGTACAGCTTAAAGGCTATAATGAGGACGATGTTAATACCACAATAGTTGCAAAGCTCGACACACGCATAGTTGACTATGTTGTTGACGATAATACGGGCAACATAATACGCGGAAGCAATACCGCTGAAAAGTTCATGACATACGAATGGACTCTGATACGCTCCAAGGGTGCAAAAACCGCAAAGAACGAGGGTACTCAGAGCGTGCATTGTCCGTCATGCGGTGCACCTATGAATGTTAACTATTCCGCAAAATGCGAATTCTGCGGCAGTGTTGTTCAGACCGCCGAATATGATTGGGTACTTTCCGGTATGAAGGGTCTTTCACAGAGAACAAACGGATAAATTCTAAGCTAAAGGATTTTTATGAACGAACAGCCGCATGACTGCGTTTTAAAAGAAAACATAAATACGAAACAAGCCGTTTCCGAAAAAAGCGGCTTGTTTTCACGCATAAAAGGAGATTTGTCCAAGCTTTCGCTTGCGGCAATGCTGCTCTTTCTTCTTGCGGTAACCCTTATAGCGGCATTTACGGTTATTTTCGTAAAATACGCACCTAAGCAAACAGATACAAGCTCACAGCAAGCAAGCACAAGAGCGGCAAGTGAAGCTGTAAACTACTTGAAAAATTGCGAATTTGCATCTTTGAGTTATCCCACAGTCGATATCATGAAAGACGGGATACTTTTTTCCGACATATTCAATTCGGATAATTTCGTAAGTTCCACATGGGAATGCAATTTAACAAAAGCAGGATATCTTCTCACGTTCTCGGGCGTGCCCCGCTGCATAGGTGACATAAATCCGTCAAATGTTTCGGTAACCTTTGAAATGCCCACATCATTAAACGGAGTTTTGACTATAACAAGCTTTTCCCTCTCATTTGCGGACGGTGCATATCACTCTTTCTCGGCAAACGATGCCACCCCGTCGGACCGCTATAAAAGCTTAGTCCGTACACAAAATGCATTTGAAACGCATATATGCACGCTCTTCCCCTCCCTCGCCAATGAAAGCAACATTTCAGGCAGCGATTCATCACACAAAGCATTCGTGCTGTAATCATGCATAATACAGTAAAAGCACCCCGAAATACTCGGAGTGCTTTTTCGGCTTTTATTCTATTTTTCCGTAAATGCAACAATGCATTTTAAAACATTGTCCGCCTGAGAGTATATACATACAGTATGGGTATCCCCTGCCTTCGCATATTTGCACACAGCGGCAACGTCCTTTGCAGTCATTGCTCTGCGGTATATTATCCGCATAAACGAATACTGTGCATTCTTGTATACATCGTCAGGCAAAGCTTCCTGAGCAAATACAAGGTAATTGAGGTTATGAACGTGTTCGTTAAAGTCAATATCTGAGCGTCGAAGCGGTATTACTATCTCGTTTTCAAACTCGGACGGTTCTTTTATAATCTTTAAACTCGATTCATCAAAAACAGTCCTGTCTTCGGGCTTATACTTCTCCACTATTTCTTGAGTTATACGAATCGGAACACCTGTTTTTCTATCAATAAGCATGAACTTTGTGAGTATCTCAACGCAATGCGAGCCATTGCTGTCACAAATAAGAAATTCACGTTTGACACTTCTGATATTTTCCGAACCTTTAGACCATGTACTGACAGTCAGCTTTTCGCAATACTTCGGTATTCGCACAAGTCTGACATTCCATTCCACCAAAACCCACGCAATACCGTCATTCATGCTTGAGCTGATAACATTGTCGTCTGCTCTGTCGCTGTGACGTGAAGCGGCATTTTCCGCAACTCTGAGTATACTTTCAAGCGTCATTTCAGATGACTTACCGCAATCCTCGAATGTTACCTCGTATTCTTCAGTGTAAACCAACTTTCAATCTCCTAAATTATAAGAAAATGTATTTAAGTATGAACAATACCGACAGTACGTACATGAGTATTGATACATTCTTGCCTTTGCCGGTGAGCAGGTTAAGTACAACATAGGAGATGATACCGAAAGAGATACCCTCGGAAATGCTGTAGAAGAGGGGCATTGCGATAATTGCAAGGTATGCAGGTATTGTCTGTGTGTAGTTATCCTCCGTAAACTTTATTTCCTTAATTGTGCTTACCATCAGGAATCCGACCATTATAAGTGCGGGAGCTGTTGCAAATGACGGTATAGCGGTGAAAATGGGAGCAAAGAATATTGAAATAAGGAACAGTATTGCAGTTACCATAGCGGTAAGACCTGTTTTGCCGCCAACTGCAACGCCTGCCGCCGATTCAACAAAAGTGGTAACTGTTGATGTACCCAAAACAGCACCTGCCGTTGTGCCTATGGAATCCGCCATGAGTGCAGGCTTGATTTTGGGAAGCTTGCCGTCTTTATCGAGCATATTTGACTTTGTTGCAACACCGATTATTGTGCCCAAAGTATCGAAAACGTCAACAAACAGGAACGAGAAAACAACAATTATAAAGTTTACGATTCCGACAGCGTTGAAATCAATATTGAAGCACTGCCCGAATGTTAAGCCAAGCTTTGAGAAATCGGTTATTGCGAAAGTGGGATACATACTGTAATAGCCTGCTTCAATATTGGGAACATAAATGCCGACAGCCTGGCAGATAATTCCCAAAATCCATGTGAGCAAAATGCCCAAAAGTATTGAGCCCTTTACCTTGCGAATATAGAGTACAGCGGTAATAAGCAAGCCAACTATTGCAAGCAATGCAGAAATACCCGATGTGCTGAAGTTATCCGTGAAGCTTGTTATTGTAACAAGTGTTGAAGCATCAACCGACAATCCTGCATTCTGTAAACCGATGAACGCAATAAACAAGCCGATACCAACGGATACGCCGCATTTTAAAGTATGCGGTATTGCATTGAATATTGCTTCACGCACATTGGTTAGTGACAAAACTACAAATATCAAGCCTTCAACAAATACCGCAAAAAGTGCAACCTGCCACGAATAGCCCATAACACCCACTACGGTATATGCCAAAAATGCATTAAGGCCCATACCTGCCGACATTGCAAACGGCAGGTTGGAGCTAAGTGCCATTATGGCGGTACCTATGAACGAAGCGAGAGCCGTTGCGATAAGTACAGCAGTAGGATCCATACCTGCATCTGCAAGTATGCTGGGGTTAACTGCCAAAATATACGCCATTGTCATAAATGTCGTAATACCGGCGATAACTTCCGTCTTGACGTTTGTTTTGTTCTGGGATAATTTGAACAACTTCTCAAACATTTTTTATTTTCCTCCTCCATAAAGTATAACTGTATTATAACAGCATTTTTTCCATGCTACCACTATCAAATTTATCGAATTTCAAACTTACCGCATTAAACTGAAAAGCAGAGTTTTAATCTCCGCTTTTTTGTTTCTTAACTTTCTCACATCATTTCCCGCAATTTTTCGATATCGTCAAGGGGTGCTGTGCAACTTTTATTCCTGCAAAGGAAGTATTTCGGTGTATCGCCCACAGGGTACTCTTTTATATAGGGCATAACCTTTTCAAGCTCTGCAGCATTTTCGTCCGTCTTTATTATCGAAGTTATGTTAAGCCGGGCTTTTTCTCTTAAAAGCTCCATCAGTTCCTGCGGAATCTGCCTTGCGGTGCATATAAGAACCGAATCTGCATAAAGCTCTTCAAGCAACACAAGCATGGTAAAGCAATATGCTGACGGATAATCCCTCACCGCACCCGTCATATATGCAAGATGAATTTTTAAAACCTCATCCCACTCTCTTTTACCCGTGATGCGTTTTATTTTCGACAGAACAAATGCCGCAACAGCATTACCCGACGGTATTGCTCCGTCGTATACCTCCTTTGCACGTGTTATGAGCTTCTCGTCATCGTGTGCATACGGATAAAAACCGCCGTTATCACGGTCGAAAAACAATTCCGTAAGCTGTCTTAATATCCGCTCTGCAATATTAAGATATTTGGGGTTGAATGTTGTGCTGTACAATTCAATAAGCCCCCATGCATAAAAAGCATAATCCTCAAGCTTGCCCATAAAAGCCGCTTCACCGTCACGGAATCTCACTTTCAGCCGCATTTGTTCGTCAACAAGATTATTCTCAATAAAATCTACTGCTTTTTCAGCCGCATTTATATAGCTACCGTTTTCAAAAACAAATCCGGCTTTTGCAAGTGCCGCTATCATGAGTCCATTCCATGAAGTTAATATCTTATCGTCTTTATGCAGCGTTGTTCGCTCCCTGCGATACGCTTTCAGTTTTTCTTTAATCTCGGTTAATTCAGAAGTCTCAACATCCTCGCTGTCTATAAGATTCGGTATGCTGCAACCCTCAAAATTACCCTTGTTCGTAATTCCGTATTTATTGCAGAATACTTGTGCATCATTTTCACCAAGTACGTTTATAATTTCTTCAGGCGTGAATACGTAATACTTTCCCTCAACGCCCTCGCTGTCTGCATCTTCGCCGCAATAAAAGCCTCCATCAGGAGACATCAATACATCAAGCACATATGCAAGCGTGCTTTCTGCCGCCTCTTTAAAAAGCGGCCTTGCTTCATGCGTGAACGCCTCGCTGTATGCGTACACAAGCAAAGCATTGTCATACAGCATTTTTTCAAAGTGCGGCACAAGCCATTTTCTGTCCGTCGAATACCTTGAAAAACCGCCTCCGATATGGTCAAAAATCCCTCCGCGATACATCATTTCGAGTGTTTTTGCCGCCATTAAAAAGCCCGTAGGATTTCCGGTAAAACTTGAATGACGCATAAGAAAAATAAGGTTGTGCGGCATCGGAAATTTAGGCGGTTTTGAAAAGCCGCCCCACTTGTCGTCAAAGTTACCCGATAGCTGAACAAGTGCTGTATCGGTCAGTTGCTCATTAACCTTGCCAAAGGACGGTTTTTTATCGTTTTTCAAATGCTCACTTAAATTATTCGCATACAAATTCACGCTGTCACGTTCTGAAAGCCACATTTTCGAGGCTTTTTCGAGTAAATACAAAAGCTGGTTTTTCGAAAGATATGTTCCTGCGTAAAACGGTTTACCGTCGCTTGTCATTATGATTGTAAGCGGCCAGCCTCCCGAACCCGTCATCGCCATGCACGCTGCCATATAAACTGCGTCCACGTCCGTCCGCTCCTCCCTGTCCACCTTTATCGGCACAAAATCACGGTTTATCGCTCTTGCCGCTTCCTCGTCCTCAAAAGATTCATGTGCCATCACGTGACACCAATGGCAGGTCGAATAACCAATGCTTAAAAAAATGGGCTTATCCTCTCTTTTTGCCCTTTCAAACGCTTCTTTTCCCCACGGCATCCAATCAACGGGATTTTCTTTATGTTGGAGTAAATACGGCGATTTTTCATACTGTAATCTGTTTGCCACTCTACTTATCCTTTCCGTTTTTTATCAGTATTCGCCGTTTTTTGAAATTTTATTGATAAAGATATTTCAGATATAAAGAACAGATGCAAACGCATCTGTTTTTACACATTTTCATCATACAAGCACCTTTGAAAGGAAATCCTGCAATCTCGGATTTTTGGGTGATGTAAAAAACTCGTTGGGAGGAGCATCTTCCAAAACTTCGCCGCCTGCCATAAACAGGCATCTTGTTGCCACCTCGCGTGCAAAGCCCATTTCGTGGGTAACAACAACCATTGTCATTCCCTCGTCCGCAAGCTCTTTCATAAGCTCCAAAACCTCGCCTACCATTTCGGGGTCAAGAGCAGAAGTGGGTTCATCAAAAAGCATCACATCGGGCTCCATGGCAAGAGCACGCACTATGGCTATACGTTGCTGCTGACCTCCGCTTAACTGTGCAGGATAAGCATCCGCTTTATCCAAAAGTCCTATACGGGAAAGAAGCTGTTTTGCACGCTCGTCGGCTTCCTGCTGTGTCATCAGTTTAAGTGCCACGGGAGCAAGTGTAATGTTCTGCAAGATAGTTTTGTGCGGAAACAGATTAAACTGCTGAAAAACCATTCCCATACGCATACGAAGCTTGTTTATGTCGCAATGAGGAGCTGTTATGCACTCACCCTCAAACCAAACTTCACCCGATGTAGGAGTTTCAAGAAGATTAAGACAACGCAAAAAAGTGCTTTTTCCGCAACCCGACGGGCCAACAATAACAACCTTTTCGCCCTTTTCGATTTTAAGTGACACTCCGTTAAGAGCATGAATATCACCGAAATGCTTTACTATGTTTTTAACGTCTATCACTCTTATTCAGCCTCCTCTCAAGTGCACGCAAGCCCCATGACATAAGCATTACAATGCCAAGATAAATTGCAGCCGACAAAATAAGCGGAACAAACGGCTGATAGGTTCGTGACTGTATGAGCGTTGCCATTTTTGTAAGGTCTTGCACCGCAATATATCCAACTATTGCAGTTTCTTTGAAAAGCACGATAAGCTCATTACCAAGGGCAGGAAGTATGTTTTTTACCGCCTGCGGCAATATTATCATGCACATCGTCTGACTGTTTGAAAGACCGAGCGAACGTCCTGCTTCGAACTGACCTCTATTAACAGCTTGTATGCCGGAACGAACTATTTCCGCAACGTATGCACCCGAATTGATACCAAAGCAGAGTATTGCAACAAATATACTGTACTCAAACGAAAGTGCTGCAAAGATGATGTTAAAGCCTATGAGTATCTGCACCATCATCGGCGTTCCGCGAATTACCGTAAGATAAATATCGCAGATGAAACTCAATATTTTCAAGAAAGCATTGCGTTTATTCAGGTTGGAATTAACCTTTATAAGTGCGATTACGGTACCCAAAACAAGACCTATAATGACAGCACCTATGGCTATTATCATTGTATTGCCAAGGCCCTCTAAATACAGCTTCCATCTGTCTTCTTTTATAAGTGCCGCATAAAGCTGGCCGGGTAAGTCATCAAACATTTTCTTTCCCCCTGATAATCAATACGGCAGAGGGAGTTTATACACCCCTGCCGTCTGTTTTGCAAAGAATAATCTTATTCTGCCGTATGCTTAAGAACCAACTGCTCAACAGTGCCGTCATCTATCATTTTCTGAAGTTCTTCATTGATAATATCGGCAAGGTCCGAGCCTTTACGCATTGCAATTGCATAATCCTCAAGTGTTAAAGGTTCATCAACCAGCTTCAAAACGCCCTCATTCTGAGCAACTATTGACTTTGCAGGCATTTCGTCAACGATTACAAGATCACACTTGCCGTTTGCAAGAGCCGTTGAAGCTTCAATGGCGTTGCTGAAACGAAGCACTTCTTTAACACCAAAATCGCCGTCCCATTCACCCGAAGCGTAAAGGTCACCCGTTGTTCCTTCCTGAACACCAACTACCTTGCCCTGAAGGTCTGCACTTGTAAGTATATCTGTGTTTGAAGCAGGAACTATCATATACTGTGCGGAAGTAATGTACTCTACCGAAAAATCAACACTCTTTAAGCGTTCCTCACTTACAGTCATGCCCGCTGCGGCAATATGTCCCTTACCCGATGCAAGAGCCGTAACAATGCCGTTGAAATCCATATCAACAACTTCAAGCTCAACACCCAATCTGTCTGCAATGACCTGTGCTATTTCAACATCAACGCCTACAGTTTCACCGTTTGCACCAAGATATTCAAACGGAGGAAATGCCGCATTTGTAAGCATTATAAGCTTACCCTGTTCCTTAACATCTTCTAAATCCGACTTCTTAGTGCATGACGCAAATACCATTGCCATAAATGCAACTGCCAAGGCAAAAGAGATTACTTTAACAAATTTCTTCATTTTATATTTCTTCCTTTCCCCAACCTTAAAAGTTCGCTTTTATTTATGCATAATGATAACCGATTTATGCATAAAAAGCAATACTTGATCTGAAATTCGCCATGCTTGCTGTGAAATTATGCATTCAAACACAATTTTGATAATCTTAATTCATTTTTCTCATTGCAAGCGTAGTATTAAACATTTAAAATATTACTCAGCAACAAACTTGAAACTGTATTTAATTTTAATCACTCAACAAAAAGGCGGTGGCAAAAATGGAAGTGTTTAACGAAAAAGCAGGAATAATCCGTCAAGCCAAAAGGGCATATTCACGGGTAGGTATTGCGTGTATGCTTATGATGGTAGTACCGAATACTCTGATAGGAATATTGACCACAGTAAGCCTCTTTTTCCCGAACGCAGAATTTTTTCAAAGTTCGTTTTTTGAAGCATTGACAAGTGGGCTTTCCATGTATTTTATCGGTGTACCCCTTGCTTATCTTACCGTATTGGGCATCAAACCGCACAAATGCCAAGTGCAGTCAATAACGCCGAAATTATTTTTGGTATATATGCTCATTTCATGGTTTTTAATGTACAGCGGAGGATTCATCACCAACATCATTTCCTCCTTATTCAGCTTAATAACAGGAAAAGAGCCGAATAAGCTTCTTGAAACAGCACTTGATAATATGCCGATCGGTATAGCCCTTCTGTCAACATGTATAATTGCCCCCATTTTTGAAGAGCTTGTTTTCCGCAAGCTTATAATAGACAGAACACATTGTTTCGGGGAAAAAGTTTCAATCATAATCAGTGCCGCTATGTTCTCGCTGTTTCACACAAACCCCGAACAGTTCTTATATGCATTTTTACTTGGTTTGATATTCGGATATGTATATATGCGTCATAAAAACATATGGCACACAATACTTCTGCACGGAGCAGTAAACCTTTTAGGAGGCGGTATTCCCGTGTTGCTCGAACACTTTACGGAATCCACCGTCCTATCCGTTGCCGTAACCGCTATGTTTGCGTGCATAACCATAATCCTTTCCGTTATCGGGCTTATTCTTTTCATCAAAAAAGTACACAAAATAAAACTTGCCCCTACCGAGTTTGAGCTTAGCAATAAAGAACACGCAAAAGCGGCACTTTTAAACGGCGGCATGATAACCTTTATCTTAATAATGCTCATTCTCACAGTAATGGTGGTCATGATGCTGATGTGAAATAAATCCATAACGCCCGCAGGCGTATCACTTGCGAAGCAAATATCACGCACCGAAGGTGCATATAATTCACCGTAAAGCGAATATAACTGAAAACGAAAAGTTTCTATCGAAACTTGTCCTTTTCTGGCGTACCCAAAAGGATTCGAACCTTCGGCCTTCAGAGTCAGAGCGGACACGACGGCACTTTCAACAAAGCCCATAGCTAAGCCAAAATCTCGATTTTCGCCTTTGTTATGGGATTTTTCGCTTGTCTATTGTTTTTCGTTTCGTGCCGTTCTGTCTATTGTGTTATAGGGTTATTGTGGTCAAACTGTAGTCAAAAATGTAGTCAAATTATAGGCGGGGCAGAATGGCGAATTGAAAATAGCGATGTTTTGAACCGCTGGCTGCTTGTGTTTCATTATCATGTGCATCCTGAACGAAATGTTTAATCAAGGCTAAAATAAGACTGCATCGTATTTTAGCCTTGATGCTTCGTGTGTTTTAGGATATAATACGTTTGTATCGAATATCTACCTACAAGGAGGTTCTGTTATGTCCTACATCAAGCGAGATATTGAGGATAAGATTATTTCTCTTTCTAAAGAGTATTCTTGTATTTTAATCACCGG
>JAZNWT010000108.1:0-3457 GCA_045593465.1 Clostridia bacterium | reverse complement strand
CAGATAAAAGACTTTTTTGGGCTTACTTTTACTCACGCACCCATTGAAACAACCGAAAAGATAGCCGAAATCGCAAACAGCTTCAACACATTCAATGTTTGGGCTTTTGTTATAGGTATGCTTGCACTTGCAATATTGATTTTCTTCCCGAAAATCATGCCCAAAATTCCTGCATCCTTAATAGCGGTAATCGTGTGTGCAATAGTTGTTAAAGTATTTAACTTGAATGTAAACACAATAGGCACGCTTTATCCCAATATAACATCAGCTCCCCCACCGTTTGCTGTTCCCGAAGGCTTGTTCGATATTCAAAATATTATTGCAATGCTTCCCGATGCGGTTACAATAGCGGTGCTTGCAGGCGTCGAATCCTTGCTTTCATGCGTTGTTGCAGACGGAATGATCGGCACAAAGCATAATTCAAATATGGAGCTTGTAGCCCAAGGTGCGGCAAACATCGGCTCTGCACTCTTTGGGGGAATACCTGCCACGGGTGCCATTGCAAGAACAGCGGCAAACATCAAAAACGGCGGAAGAACTCCCGTTGCCGGTATGGTTCACGCAATATTGCTCTTTGCGGTACTGTTGGTATTCATGCCGTATGCAAAGCTTATCCCCATGCCCGCAATCGCCGCAATACTCTTTGTAGTTGCATATAACATGAGCGAATGGCGTGAATTCAGAGATGTCATAAAAGAACGCCATATAACAGACATTATAGTTCTTGTTGTTACCTTTGTTTTGACCGTAATATTCGACCTTGTTGTCGCGATAGCTGTCGGTCTTGTTTTGGCAGGCATCTTCGTACTCATAAAGAAAATCTCAAAGAAGCAAAAATAAAAGATGTATTCTAAAATGAACACATCTTATAAAACAGCTGAAAATCAATAGTTCTTTGTAAACTCGTCCGACTGAATTTCGGGTGAGTTTTTTATTTCGCTTGTAACATTCGGTTCTGTTGTGACCGTAGGCTTGTTATTTGCATTGCAGGCGGCAAACAACAAAGAGGTTGCAAGAAATATGCTGAATATAATTTTTTTCATGTTCCAACCTCTTATTTGCCGCACAAAGCATTCATTATGACGTTATAATGCGGATGCGATTCCGGAATATCCGAAAATCTTTCCCCCGTGTCCTTCCATTCGGATGAACGGTTATCTATCACTGCCAGGAAAATTACAACTTCAAGTCGTGTCATATGGCCATCGGGATAAAACTTTCCGTCCTCTGTTTCAAAAAGAACGCCGGCACTTGAAAGCTTATCTATTGCATATTCATATTTATGACCGCTTATATCAGTGTATTCGATTGGCTCCTGAATTGCCGCAACCGCAGGAAGCGTATTAAAAGCTTTTACCATGTAATCCATGAACTCGCCTCGTGCAATGGGTGCATCAAGCTTTTCTTCCGCTTGGTCGTATATAGCCCGATAATTCTTCTCAAACATTTTAAGAGCCTCACGCCATGTTATTTCTTCATCTGCATTAAACATACCGTCATCAGTCATTGTAATGAAGGGAAACTCAGTATATCCGTCAACCGTACCTTTATTTGAATTGTCTGAGCAAGCACAAGTAAGCACTGATAATAAAAGAACTGCGGAAATAAGCATCAATATTTTTTTCTTCATCTGTATGACTCCAATCAACTTTTTTAGATGTTGTAATTATAAAGCATATATTTAAAATTAGCAATTGACAAACTTCTTAAATGGTGGTATTATATAACCCGTTCGAGAAACCTGGGTGTGGCGCAGTTTGGTAGCGTGCTTGAATGGGGTTCAAGAGGCCGGAGGTTCGAATCCTCTCACCCAGACCAGAAAAGACTCTAATTGTATTGCGATTAGAGTCTTTTTTAACTGAATCCGACTTTATTAAGAGAAAATGGGGAGTTACAATGCAAAATATAAAAAAGCTAATAAGTGCCAGAAGAAGCGTAAGAACTTTCGATGATAAGCAACTAACTTCGCAGGATCTGGAAAAGCTGAATGCTTTTATGGCAAAAATCGAAAATCCCTATAATCTGCCGATAGAATTCAGACTGATGGACGCAAAGAAAAATGGTCTTAGCTGTCCTGTGGTTGTGGGAACGGATTTATATGTTGGAGGCAAGATGAAGCAATCGCCTCATTTTAACGAGGCTTTCGGATACGCTTTTGAAACGCTGGTGCTTTATGCCCAATCCCTTGGCATCGGCACGGTTTGGATTGGCGGAACCATGGACAGAAGTGCATTTGAGCGTGCAATGGAGCTTTCTGAAGATGAAGTTATGCCCTGTGTAAGTCCGCTTGGATATCCTGCACAAAAAATGTCATTACGTGAAACCATGATGCGTAAAGGCGTTAAAGCAGAAGCACGATTGCCGTTTGAGGAACTTTTTTTTGATGGTTCTTTTGATGTTCCCATGTCGCAAGAGCGTGCCGACAAACTGTGTAAGCCTTTGGAGATGGTACGTTTATCACCGTCGGCTGTAAACAAACAGCCATGGCGTATTGTTGTTAAAGATAATTTTGTTCACTTTTATTTGAAAAGATCAAAGGGATTTGTCAGTGGTGGTAATATAGATATGCAGAAAATCGATATAGGCATCGCCCTCTGTCATTTTTCGCTTACCGCAGAAGAAAGCGGATTGAATCTCGAATTTATCTGCGATGATCCTAAATTCAATGCGACAGATGGTTTGGAATACATCTCATCGTACCGTGTTTTGCAATGAAAGTAATATGAATCACAAAGAATACACAAGCATAATTTGTGGCAGTGACACTGCAATACTTTTCATTCACGGTATTGCAGGCACTCCCAATCATTTTAAAGAATTTATACCCAAAGTGCCCAAGCATATTTCTGTCTGCAATATGCTTCTTGACGGACACGGAAAAGGTGTGCGTGATTTTTCGAAATCCTCAATGGCTAAGTGGGAAAATCAAGTTAAAGAAAAATTCGATTTTTTATCAGCAACACATTCAAATATTATAATCGTCGGTCATTCAATGGGTACGCTTTTTGCAATAGAGCAGGCGGTCTTGCACCCCGACAAAGTAAAAGCCCTGTTTTTGCTTGCTGTACCGCTGAAAATCCGTTTAAAGTTAAATAACACTTCAAGCTCATTAAAAGTATGCTTAGGCTTAAAAACAAAAAAAGACGATGAAAAAGCCATTGCCGCAAAAGAAGCATACAGCATTGAAGCCGACCGACATTTATGGCGTTATTTGGGATGGATCCCCCATTATCTTGAACTGTTTTCCAAAATAAAAGCAACAAGACGGCTTATTTCAAACTTATCCGTCCCCTGCTCCATTTTTCAATCCATACACGACGAGGTGGTTGCCTTATCATCAAAAAAGCTCCTTGAGGGCAATTCAAAGCTAAAAATACATACCCTTGAAAATTCGGGACATTATTATTATGAAAAACGTGATAAGGAATTTGTGTTGAAAGAATTTGAAAAAATGATT
>JAZNWT010000107.1:0-3792 GCA_045593465.1 Clostridia bacterium | reverse complement strand
TCATTCTGAAGAATGAAGCCTGGTTAACTGTCTTTGAACCAACCTTTACGGATTCGGGCATTTTGCCGTTCTGTTCAAAGGACTTCAATGCTGCTTCTGCTGCTGTCAAAACATCGTTAGCCTTAACTGTGCCTTCGGGAGGTCTTGTGGGAGCGGGTGTTTCAACGGGTTCTGCATAGGAAGCATCAACTGATTCGGGGAGAGCATTGCTTGCACTGTAAGCTGCAAGAACTCTTACGAATACGCTGAATGTTCTGAGGTATGAGAAGTTGCCCTTCAAACCTGTAACGCCGGCATCATTGCCTTCGCCGTTGTTGTAAGTTGCCATGTTGGAGGGAGCAGGATTTGCTACAACCCACTTGGACTCACGTGTTGCTCTGTTGATGTACTGAGCCTTTGTGATTTCTGTTACTGCTGCGTCGTCAGCTGTCTTCAAGGAGTCAGATGCACCGTTTGAGGGCTCGACGAGTGCTGCTGTTGTAACATCGTCTGTCTTGCCTTCGCTGAGGTTGACGATTGTCAATGTCATGAGTGCGAAGAAAGAAGCCTTGCTCATTTCTTTGCCGCCTACTTTGTATGTAGCTACATCAGCCATGGGATCTGCACTTGCTGCTGCTGCAATAACGTCACTCATCTTGAAGTTGCCCAAGGAGGGACCTGCTGTGGGAACGGGTGTTGCGTTAGGATCTGCTGCAACGTATTCTGCATTTGCATTGTAAGCTGCTGAGATTGTCTCAGGGAGAGAGCCGTTATCCTTATAGGATGCCAATGCTGCGAGAACAACCGTCAACTGTCTTGCATAACCTGCACGGCCATCAAGCTGTGTCTTGCCTGCAAGAGCACCTGTGCCGGGAAGTGTTGTGTAGTTTGAAGGCATATTTGTTGTTGCGGAATCAATTGCACCCTGTGTGTAGGAAACCTGGCGTTCTGCAAGATACATATACTCAACCTTTGTGAACTCTGTTGCTGTTGCACCGAGAGTATCAGCATCTTCGCCGGGGTTCTTACGAGCGTTGATTGTAGCGTTCTTCAAAGCCTTGTCGCCTGCGAATGCGATTGTTGCACCGTCATCGATGTTCAACAATGCTTTGCAAGCAAGGATGAAGTAAGTGGGCTGATCAACTTCAACGCCGTTGATCTTTGCTGTTGCTGCGAAACCGTTTTCTTTGCCGGCTTCATAAACTTCTTTAGCCATTGTGGCTACCTGATCAAGTGTGAAAGTTTCGCCTTCTGCGTTTGCTACGGAGAAGATGCCGGAAATTCCGCACATGACCATTGCGACTACCAATGCGAGTGAGATGAGTCTCATTGCACGAGTGTTTGCAGGTTTTCTCATTCAAGATTCCTCCTAAAAATTTTTTTATAGCAAAGGATTTTATCCTTTGTTTCGTATTAAACAGCGTACATCATGAAGAAAAAAAGTGTTTTTCTTCACACAACGCAATGAACAAATTTCACCGCAATAGTACGCATTACAATAGTAATAAAAAACAAGCTCATTGTCAAGTATTAAGAATTGCCTTTTAGATTGTTTTTTTCACTTTGCAATGCAAAATGTAGCGATTTTAATTCATTCGTTCCCTATATATTGATTTAAAGCTCTTTATGAAACAACAATGTTCACAATATTTTTAACAATTATTATCTTGCGTATTGTTTTTCCGTCAATCTGAGCTTTTACTTCATCATTATTGAGTGCCGCCTGCTCTACTGCTTCCTTCTGTGCATCACTTGCAACCGTTATACGGCCTCTTACCTTGCCGTTTATCTGTACTGCAAGCTCAACAGCATCTTCAACCAGAGCATTTTCATCGTATTTAGGCCAAGGTGTCTTGTACATAGGCTGACTTGAGCCTAAAAGCTCATTCATTTCCTCTGCAATATGAGGAGCTACGGGAGAGAGCAGTGTGAGAAGTGTCAAAAGCTCATCCTTTGTAACATCGCCCTTTGCGTAAATATCGTTTACAAGACTCATCATTGCCGCAATAGCGGTGTTGAACTTCATGCGTTCATAATCTTCGCCAACCTTTTTGATGGTTGCATTTATTGAGCAAGCAAGCTCCTTACGTATGCCTGTTTCTTCGCAAATCATCTCCTGCAAACGCCATACTCTGTCGAGGAAACGCTTACAGCCTCTTGCACCCTGTGTGCTCCACGGAATCGGCTGATCGAATGCACCCATGAACATTTCATACAAGCGGAATGCATCAGCACCCATTTCGTCTACTATTTCGTCGGGATTTATAACATTACCGCGTGATTTGCTCATTTTTTCGCCCGTCTCACCGAGTATCATGCCATGACTTGTACGCTTCTGATACGGTTCGGGAGTGGGAACTACGCCTATATCATAAAGGAACTTATGCCAGAATCTTGAGTACAGCAAGTGGAGTGTTGTATGCTCCATACCGCCGTTATACCAATCTACCGGCAGCCAATATTCCATTTCTCCTCTATCTGCAAGTGCATCATTGTTATGAGGATCAATGTATCTGAGATAATACCAGCTTGAGCCTGCCCAGTTAGGCATTGTATCGGTTTCACGTGTTGCACTTGCACCGCACTTGGGACAAGTTGTCTTTATCCACTCCGTTGCACGAGAAAGTGCGGACGAACCGTCGTCACTGGGGGCATAATCTTCTATCTCGGGCAATGTGAGCGGAAGCTGTTCATACGGAAGGGGTACCCAGCCGCAATGCTCGCAATATACCAGGGGTATGGGTTCACCCCAATAACGCTGACGTGTAAATACCCAGTCGCGAAGCTTATAGTTGACCTAACGCTCGCCTATTCCCTTTTCTTCAAGGAAGTCGATCATTGCCTTTTTGGCATCGTTTACTTCCATACCGTTTAAGAAATCGGAATTTACAAGCTTACCTGTTTCACAATCCGTAAAGGCTTCTTTTGTGATATCGCCGCCGCTTACAACTTCTATAATCGGAAGATCAAAAGCTTTTGCGAAATCATAGTCACGGGTATCATGTGCGGGAACCGCCATAATAGCACCCGTACCGTAGCCCATGAGTACGTAATCAGATGTGAATACGGGTATCTTTGTGCCGTTTACGGGATTTACAGCCATTATTCCACGAAGCAAAACGCCCGTCTTTTCTTTTGAAAGCTCACCGCGTTCAAAATCACTCTTACGAGCAGCTGCCTCACGATATGCCTTTATTTCTTCCATGTTTTCAAGCTTGCCCATTTCGCAAAGCTCGTCAATAAGACCGTGTTCGGGCGATATTACCATATATGTAGCACCGAAAAGCGTATCAGGGCGTGTGGTGTAGACTTTTATTGTCTTATCCATGCCATCTATGCCGAACAAAACTTCAGCACCTTCGCTTCTGCCGATCCAATTACGCTGCTGTGTCTTTACACGATCTATAAAATCAACTGTATCGAGATCGTCGATAAGTCTCTGAGCATACTCCGTTATTTTAAGCATCCACTGACTGCGGACCTTCTGCACAACTTCGCCGCCGCAACGTTCACAAACACCGTCAACAACTTCTTCGTTTGCAAGGCCGACCTTACAGGAGGTACAGAAGTTTATGGGGATTTCCGCCTTATACGCAAGGCCTTTCTCGTAAAGCTTGAGGAATATCCACTGCGTCCACTTATAATAATCGGGATCCGTTGTATTTATCTCGCGTGACCAGTCAAACGAAAAACCCAGACGCTTAAGCTGTGAACGGAAGCGTGCTATGTTCTGTTCCGTTACTATACGGGGATGCACGCCTGTTTTAATGGCGTAGTTTTCCGTAGGAAGTCCAAAAGCATCATAGCCTATGG
>JAZNWT010000106.1:0-16807 GCA_045593465.1 Clostridia bacterium | reverse complement strand
TTGCTGTTTGGATGTTTGAGCAGAGTGTAAAGATCGATTTTGAGTTTCTTTCGGTATCATACGTAATAAGCGGTCTTTTTGTTTTAGGGCTTACACTTATGATGCAAGAAAGCGAAAAACTTCTCGAGAAAGCTTCAAAAGCTTTGGAACCCTCCTCTCCTCCCGCTCAAGAGATTACACCCACTGTTGAAAAAGCAAAAATCGCCGACGAAGCCACGCAGGCTCAAAATTATAATTCGGAGTTTTTCAAAAAAGGGCTTGAAGAACTTACAAAAACAGAACTTAAAGTTTATGATCTCTACATTGAGGGAAAAACAACAAAAGAGGTCTTGGCGGAGCTTAACATTAAAGAAAACACGCTTAAATATCACAACAAGAACATTTACGGCAAGCTCGGCGTATCATCACGCAAACAGCTTATAGAAATTGCAAAGCAAATCAATCAACCAAAAACCGAAAATTAAGCGAATCGTTTTTTTATTGGATTTGATTGTTAGTTTTCATTCTGCATGATATCATGATACTTAACGACAAAATATAAACGCAAAGGAGAAATACAGTGGATAAGAAAATTAAGCAGATAATGGACCTCATTGTTGAGCAGGACATTAAAATGGTCGATTTCAAGATGGTCGATATAAACGGTCAATTCCGCCATGTCACAATACCTGCAAAGAACTTTTCCGAAGAAGTAATGAAAGACGGCATCGGCTTTGATGCTGCAAACTCCGGCTACGCAGTTGTTGAAAAATGCGACATGGTATTTATTCCCGATCCCGATACAGCAATGGTAGATCCTTTCTCGGACATTCCCACTCTTACGATGACGGGTAATGCAATGATAATCGATTATCCCGAAAACAGACCTTTGGCTCAATATCCCAGAAATATCGTTTTGGCTGCTGAAAGATATATGCAGGATTTGGGCATTGCCGATACAATGATGATACTTCCCGAATTTGAATTCTACCTTTTCGATCAGGTTGCATGGAATATCGGTCCCGATGCAATAGCCGCCACAACGGATGCTGTTCAGGCTCACTACAACAGTGGCGTTGAAGGCACGGGCAACATAGTTCCCAAGCAAAAGAATTATCACATTGCAAAGCCCTTTGATGTTTCATATGAAGCAAGAAGCGAAATGTGTATGCTCATGGAAGAAGCAGGCATAGAGATAAACTATCATCATCCCGAAGTCGGTGCATCCGGTCAGTTTGAAATAGAACCCATGCTCGGCAAAATGTCGAAGATGGCAGATGCTACAATGATGATAAAATACATCATTCACAACACCGCAAGAAAATACGGCAAATCCGCAACATTCATGCCCAAGCCCGTTATGGGCGAAGCAGGAAGCGGTATGCACGTGCATATGCTTCTTATGAAGGACGGCGAGCCCGTATTCTCCGATGATGACGGTTATGCACATTTGAGCCGTGAAGCTCATTACTTCATGGGCGGACTTTTAAAGCATATCGCTTCACTTTGTGCAATAACAAACCCCAGCACAAACTCATTCAAGCGTCTTGTTCCGGGCTTTGAAGCTCCTGTAACAGTTGGCTATGCGACCTCAAACCGCAGTGCTGTCATTCGCATCCCTGCATATGCAAAGGAACCCTCATTAAGGCGTTTTGAGCTTAGAAATCCCGATGCTACCTGCAACCCCTATCTCTGCTATGCGGCAATACTCATGGCAGGTCTTGACGGCATAAAGAACAAGATCGATCCGCACGAAAACGGTTGGGGACCTTACGATGTTAACCTCTTCCACTTGAGTGATGAAGAAAAGGCAAAGCTTACGCACCTCCCCACTTCTCTTGAAGCGGCACTCGATGCACTCGAAGCAGATAACGATTATTTGACCGCAGGCGGTGTATTCCCCAAAGAGCTTATAAAGAACTTCATCGCAACAAAGCGTGAAGAATGCCGTGCACTTGCCGCCATTCCCCACCCTGCCGAGTTCGACCGTTACTACAATCTGTAATACTTTAGGCATTTTTAAAGCGGATGAATTAACTCATCCGCTTTTTGTTATTGTTGTTTTCCGATAATGTAATTTATAAACTGCTGTGCACACCTGCCCGTTGTGCCGCCATGGTACATTTCCCAAACGCCTGCTTCTTTGAGCAACTCATCTTCGTCCATTTCTATATTGTTTTTTATTGCAAGCTCTTTTACTATCTCAAAATATTCTTTTCGTGACGGTTTTGAATAGTTTATCGTTATTCCGAAACGATGTGCAAGCGACAGTTTCTCCTCCATTGTATCCATATGATGCACGTCATCGGTATCCGTCGTTATGTCGTTTCGGTCACTCCACACCTCTCGAATAAGGTTGCGGCGGTTTGATGTTGCATATATAAGCACGTTGTCGGGCTTTGTTTCCACTCCGCCCTCAATCACTGCTTTAAGGAATTTATATTCCGTTTCAAACTCTTCAAACGAAAGGTCGTCCATATATATTATAAACTTGTAATTTCTGTTTTTTATACGTGCAATAACCGAAGAAAGGTCTTTGAACTGATGCTTATATATCTCAATCATTCTCAGCCCCTTTGAATAAAATTCATTCGCAATAGCCTTTATGCTCGTTGATTTGCCCGTACCGCTGTCACCGTAAAGCAGAACATTATTTGCCTTTTTGCCCTCAACAAACGCCCTCGTGTTTTCTATAAGCTTGTTTTTTTGGTACTCATATCCCACAAGATCGCAAAGCATAACCTTATCCATATTATTTATCGGCAAAAATACAAGCTCGTCCTTTTTATCATGCCCTATTCTGAATGCTTTGTTAAGCCCGAAAGCACCAACGCCGTGTTCCTTGTAAAAGCCTGTAACAAGGTCAAAGAACTCAGCTTCATCGGAAGCATTTGCAAGCTTATCGCTTAATTCACGGACTTTCTCGCTTACGGACTTATTATACATAAGCTCGTTCTTTTCAATCGCACGGTAATTTGTTATTGTTGAAAAGCAATCTATTCCAAGCTTGCTTTCAATATGTGAAAAATCATAGTCAAACAGCTCTTTAAATGCTTTAAAATCATTTTTTGCAAAATGATTTACGCTTCCGCCGCCTGCACCAACCTTTTCGCAATTCAAGCTGAACGGATTTTCGTCCATCACAATCATAAAGGTCAGATAATCATGCCAAAGATTTTTATTGAAACCGTAATCGGTTGCAAGCACAAGAAGTTTCCTTATCTGCTTGTATACCTTTTTGGTAAGCGATTCCACATCAACATCACGCTTTTTGTCAACCTCTTTGCATATATCACACAACTCATAAAGTATAGAATCCTTCGGCATATCCGTATAGATAAGCATTTTTGAAACTATTCTGTCCATAATATCCCCCTAAATTTTAAAAGAGTTCACTTATAAGCAAACTCTTTTCTTGAATTAGATTATACCCAAAAGCGTGAGCACTGCAAGCACTATAACGCCCGGTATTCCGAATATACCCGTTATTATTGAGGTTATCCAATTTATCGTTATCGTAAAATCGAACAAGCCGCCAACAATATTAAACACGAAAAGTATAACAAAACCTATGACCGCATTTATAAAAAGCTTCCAAAAGATTTTAAGCGGCCATTTGAGCAGTTTGAACAGCAACCATACCACAAGCAGACAGATTGCAATATACGGTAATGAGCCTAAAGATTCAAGCATTTATTACACCTCACTTCTTTCGCTTTGAATTGTTTCGCACGAATTTAAGACCTTTGATCTTAAAACCGTTAAGCACATAATAGGATATGATCGTATAGAGCGGTATCATTACTGCCTGGTTAACTATTCTCCCGGGCAGTATTGTTTCATATGTAAGCCCGTAAAGCTTTACCAAAAGCACAGTGTTACATATTACGCTTGAGAATATCTGCCCCACCGCAACAGCAAGCAATATACGCCAAAATGTGGGTGCCTGTTTTTTCATGAAGAACAGACCGGGTATAACGCCAAAAAGAACGCCAATTACCGTAAACCACGGCTCATACGCACCTTTGGGGAACAGGACAGCCTGTAATATATCCACAAGACCGCCAACCATACCGCCGTATGCAGGCCCATACAGTATTGCCGCAATTATCACCGGCAAGACACCAAAGCCTATTTTCATTGAATAAATACCGAGATTAAACACAGGTATATTCAACATACCGCCAAGTACGACACCGAGTGCAACGAGCATTGCACACACAGCAAGCTTCTTTGTTTGTTCCATAAAACAAAACCTCCTCATATATAGTTTCACTACATAGAGGAAGAAGCAATTCCTTTATGCAGCAGCGGGATTCGAGTGACGTATCGCAAACCTGTGTTTTTCGTTCGACGGACAACTCCCCGTTCCGACGACACTGCTCCGAAAAATTTTCGGAAACGCACATCACCCTACTCTGCATTTTTCAATTTGAATGATACACCAATTATTGCGTTAAGTCCATACTTTTCGCTATTTTTATAGAATATGACACAAAAGAACATCATATATCAAAACTGTGCAGAAAATTAGATATTCAAAATTGTCATCAAAAGCTTTTCATAATGGAATATATTTGATATAATCTAACTAATAATGCATGATTGTACCATTTTAAGGGGGTATTTTAATAATGAAATGTAAAGTTTGCGGCACGGTTAACGAAGATTATCTGGAATATTGCGAAAACTGTGCGGCTTTACTTCCCGTCGATGAAGTTGAGGAAGTTGCAGAGGAAGCAGCAGTCGAAGTTATTGAAGAGCGTACTGCCGAGGAAATCTACGAGTCCCGCAAGGGGTGGACTTTTGTTGCCGCACCTTCTTGGCGAAAGGTAGAGTTCGATGCCAACACGGTAACGGAAGACGATATACCTGCAAGTAAAACTATTTTTTCCGCTCCCGTAGTAAGCCTTACAGACGAGGACCTTGCTTCATCGGTTGACGAAGCGGCACAAAGAATCGCAGCACAAAAAGAAGTTGCAGAACGTGCGGCAGTGGAAGCGGCAAAAAGAGCGGCTCAAAATCGCACTGTCCCCTCTTCCGAAACGCTTATTCGCACTCCTGCAATAAAAACAACGTCTGAAAAAACCGTTGCTTCAAGCAACACCGTTGTTAAAGCACAGCCCGCTCCTGCTGAAGAGATTGTTGAAAAACGTCGTCCTCTTTCGGCAGTAAGAAAGCCCCTTGCCGTTAAAAAGCCCGAAAAGTTTGAAGAAAAAGTTGAGGCAAAGGTTGAAGAAACAGTTGCAAAAACAGATGTTAAAAAACAGTCTGAATCCGATACAAACCTCGAAAACACAATAATTGCAAAGAAGCCCGTTATAAAGGCAGAACCCATACAACAAGAAGAAGTCAAGGCTGAAACTGAAGTTTCCGAAGCTCCCAAGGCAAAGAAAGAAAATCAGGAAGTTAAGAAAGAAGATACAGCTCCTGCTGTTAAAACGCACACGCAGAAGCAAAAGCCGGAAAAGCTTGAAGAAGACTTTGCACCGGACGAGTATGACGACGATTATGACGAATACTACGATGAAGACGATAAAAAGACGTTCTCTTTCGGAGAATTCTTTACTCGTTTGTTTAAAAAGCGTTCCAAGTCAGAGGATGACGATGCAGAGCTTGAACCCGACAATTACAAGGGCGACGAGGTTTACGACGAATACGACAATGAAGATGAAAACGAAAAACGTGCTTTTTCACTTAAGCGTTTCAAAAAGACATTTATCGTTGCCGCAATCAGCGTAGTTGTAATACTTGCAGTAGTATTTCTTGCAGTAACCATAGGCAATAATTTCGATGGAAATTGGAACAGATTCTTCAGTTATACATTTGGTTCATATCCTCTCAGAAAGCCTGCAACAATAGAAACGGCATTGCTTGATGATGAACCTGCACGTATAATAACGGTCTACGCCAAAAAAGGTCACAGCATCAGATTTATGGACGAGGTATACGAAGTAACCGGCGACCTTATTCAATTCAGAGTATCCGATCAGCTTTGGATGCCTAGTGAGCCCGTTGATGCCGAAACCATAGAAGTAACTCCCGAGCTTTATGTAATCGCTCCCGACGGCACGGAAACGCCCGTAGAATTCGCAAATTCGATAGTTATAACACTCCCCACCTTGGAGCTTAATATAACAACTCCGTCCGTAACCGAAATCCCCTCTGCTTCCGGCTTTGTTGATTTCGTAGGCTCTATAACAGACCTTACGGCTTCTGTATTCATCAACGACATACAGGTTCAGGTAGACGAATTCGGCAACTTCTCGGCAAGGTATTCAGACCTTGCAAACGGCGTAAATACACTCAATGTTGAAGCAAGAAAGAACGGTTATCAGATAGCAAGAAAGACATTCACCGTAACTTCCGGTACTGCTTCTTCAACCACAACCACCCCTGCCCCCGGCACATTGGCTCTTGCTTTCAATCCGGGCGAAAACCGTTTCAGAACAACAACCGATTCCATAACAGTTTCAGGAAACATGGAAACGGGTGCAATAATAGCTGTATCGGGTGCTACACTTGCAGGCGAAGTTACACAGGATGCAAACGCAGGAACATTCTCATTCACTGTTCATACACCTGAAGTAAAGATGTACTCGGTTAACGTAACCGCTACAAAAAACGGCGTAGCATACACCAAAACAATATATTTAGAGCGTGCTCCGGAAGATAAGGATGCATACATGACCGCAACAGTAGCATTGGACTACAACGCATTAAAGAGCAATCCCTCCCATGAAGCAAAATATGTTGTGAAAGCAGCTATTACAGAAGTTATACAGTCAGAACCTTACTTTAAGCTTCGTTTAACAACCGAAAACGGCGACCTTATTGTCTGCTATTACAACAACCTCTTCACAGCAAGCGAGTTTGCAGAAGATGCAGAATTCAAGTTCTACGGTGACCCTCACGGAACGGATTCCGAAACAGGGCTTCCCATGCTTCATGCTTGGTATATAAAGAAATACAGCAACTGACACTTTTTAGGGCGGCACGTAAGTCCGCCCTCTTTTTACGATAAGGATTGTATAAATGAAAGTTTGGGCAACTTTAAAAAGAGATAATAAAATATACCGTGAAACCACCATTGATATGGGCTTTTTGCTTCGTTCAGACGGGCTTGATTATGTGCATATGCTGCACGAAGTTTGTCAGGAATTAGACCTTGCACAGCCCGTTGTTTTAAAGAAACACCTGAATGAAATCGCAGGATTTTCACGTGTTACCTTTAAACCGTCCGATTTTATGGAAACGGTGGACTTTGACAGGCTTGATATCGAATTGTTTTATGACAAGAAAAAATAGCATAGATAGTTTCAATAAATTATTGATTTACACATCAAATTAAATGCTAAAACTTAAAAATGCAGAAGAAGCCCATTTTTTAACTTCTTCTGCATTTATCTTTTCTGATTCTCCTGATTTTATGGGCTTTGATTTGACTAAGTTTTTTTACAGCCCCTTTTGTTTCACTTCGTTATCTTTTTGAAATTCCCCATTGTTTCCCGAACATCGCCTATATATGCAAAAGTTCCGGGGTATTTCAAGAGTACTTTTTGCAAATCAAATATCTGATGCTTATTAACAACGCATATCATGACATCTTTTTCACTGCCCGTATACATACCCGTGGCACGCATAACCGTAACACCGTGATGTATCTCCTCCATTATCTCACGGGATAACGCTTCGTAATCTTCGGTAATTATCTCAAACTTGACCGCCTGCTTAACACCTTTTATTATTCCATCGCTTATTTTGCTCGTTATGAACGAATAAGCAATGCAAAGTATTACAGGCTCGATTTTGAAATCATACACAAGATAAGATATTGCCGCAACCGCACAATTTATCGCAAATATTATCCACATAAGGCTCAACCGCGGATTTTTCTTTCTTACGCAGGCAGCAACAACATCGGTTCCTCCCGTTGAGCCGTTAAGCCTTACTATGCTTCCGTATATAAAACCGTTTATAACGCTTGCCGCAACAGGTGCTAAAAGCGTGCTTGTGCCGTTATCGGTCACATACACAAACCTTGATATATCTATGATTCTGTATTTAAACACCAATAAGAATGCAGAAAATGCAAGTGAGAACAAAAGCGTCTTATAAGCATAATCTTTATTCAACCAAAAGAAAGCCCAGATACAAAGCGGTATATTGATAAGCAAATTCATATATCCCACGCTGAAATTGAATTTATACTGTATCATTGTTGCTATACCGTTCACGCCTGCCGGTGCAAATGCATTTTGCAGTATGAACACTTCATAATTTACTGCCATAAGCAACGCCAAGCACAAGACCAATATATAGTTTTTTACTTGTTTTTGCATATTACTCTCTTTTCTGCGTTTTTTTGATTCCTGAACATTAAATTATAAGCTTTCTTAGCCTGTCGGCATCATTTAACCCCCGAAAAGGCTCGAGCATTTCGGGGGTTATGCCAATACCTATTAAATTATCAGTTCATTTCGGAAAGATTCATAAGAATCATTGCAAGCTGTCCGCGTTTTACGTTGGAAGTGGGCGAAATGAATTTGCCTGTTACTATACCGTCAAGCAATCCGTTTTCCATTGCCCACGCCATTGCTTCTTTATATGTATTTGAAATCGCAAAACCGTCGTAATAGCCCTTGATTTCATAATCTGTTTCGGGGCTGCCTGCCATCTCCCAGAAAAGCTTTATGACTTTCTGACGCGACATTGCCGAGTAAGGAAGGAACAGCTTGCTGTTAACTCCGCTCATAATGCCTTCTTCCACAACCCAATCAACTGCATCTGCAAAATCGGCGTTTTCTTTTACATCCCAGAATGTTGTCTCACCGTCAACCTCGGGCAATTCGGCAAGAGCGTACAATGCTTGTGCTATCATGGCTTTTGTTGCGTTCTTGTTGGGTCCGAACTTATCTTTTTTATATTCGCCCATCAAACCTGCATTGTAAGCATATTTTACTGCTTCATAGCACGCATCATCGGGATCTACATCTTCAAAGGGAACAAAGATTTCATCAAGAATTCTGTCTGCTATGTAGCGATGACCGTTTTCATTGGGATGAACTGCAAGACCGGAATCCTTTGTGAATACTTCAAAGAAGTTCTCGTCTGTAATATTGGAGGGCAAGCCGTAAATCTCACAATCCATAACGTCAACGAATGTGTATTCGTCACATCTGGGAGAATCATCACGCATATGGTCGTTTACCCATTCCATGAAACCGCCCACGATAACACCCAAGTCAAACATATCGTATGCAATGTGTACTTCATCAAAAAGGTTATACATTCCGACAACAATCAAATTTACATCGGGATTAAGCTCATATATTATTTCAACGACTTCATCGAAATTCATCTTGAAGCCTTCGTAGGTGTAATTTAAGCAGTCGATCATGAAATCCAACATACCGATCATATCATCGGGATTGCCTACATAATCACTTGCACCCTTGAGTTCTTCACGCATTTCACGTGTCATTGTGCCGTTTGCAAAATCGTCTCTGTCAAACTTGAAAGGTTCTTTGCCTTCCATATAACGGGTAAGCTGCATCTGTAAGTATGTGCCGAAATTGTTTGAGCCGATCTGCAATGTAATATAATCAGCATCTTCTATTGCAGCTTTATATTCTCTGCGAAGCTTGTCTATACCGCCGCCGCATCTTTGGAAAAGCGGATCATCAAAGAAACAAGCATAAAGGAAATCATCACCGTAATATTCTTCATCAAGAACGAAGTGAAGCTCTTCTGCTCTGAAGCCGCTGAATGCAAGCTGTTCAAGATCAGCATTAAGTTCCTGTGCTACAAGATAGGGATATGCAGTTTTTACCTTTTGCTTATAGCCTCTTACATCGGACGAATATCCGTCCATACCGTAGCCGTTAACTACCGAATCACCGAGCGAGACATAGTTATACTCTTCAAACAAAGCAAAACTCTGTGCCGCACCGAGCAGAACGAAAAGTGCCAGGCAAAGGCTTACTATTCTCTTCAACATTTTTTTCTTTTTCCTCCCTGTGTGTTTTTTCTATTTTGCTTCAAAGGCAAACCTTATGCATCAATCCATCTCGCAAAATACTGCAAGTGCCTGTGCAAGGTCTGCTCTTGTTGCCATTTTAGTGGGTGCTAAGAATTTTCCGTATACAGTATCGATAATTCCGTTTTCAACAGCCCATGCCATTGCTGTTTTTGCACTCCTTGTTATAAGGAAAGAATCCGTATATCCACCGAGTGAATAATCACTTTCTTCTTCCCCTGCCATCTTCCAAAGCAGAGTTACAAGCTTTTGTCTTGTCATGCCGCCAAATGGCATGAATATTTTTTTGGTCATGGGACTGATAATATCATTTTCTGCTGCCCATTTTACAGCTTCGGTATAATATTCACCCTCTGCCACATCAATAAAATCAAAGCTTGAATCAACGGGAGTTTCGCCTGCATTTCTGTAAAGTGCAGTTGCTATCATGCCCCTTGTTGCAATGCTGCTCGGTGCAAATTTATGAACTTCCTTACCGTCCATAAGACCGTTTTCACAAACATATGCAACCGCATCATAATATGCATCTTCCCTGTCAACATCGTAATACGGAACATTTATTCGTTCTATCATTCTGTCCTTTATAAAGATGTGACCTTCTGCATTAGGATGGGTGGCAACAGCAAAGCCATCTTTTACAAGTTCCTGAAACTCATCATCGAAAACATTTTTGGGAGTTCCGGGCACTTTTGCACCCATTATATCTACGTATATGTAATTCTCCCTATCCGCAAACGGTGTACCCTCTTTCATGTACGCATTTATATGTCTTATAAATGCATCAGCAACAGCACCTAAGTTTACAAAGCCGTTTGCCAAATACAAGCCCGTATCAACAGGATTTATAAGACTGTTTACAATAAGTATTACATCATCGTTAAGCTCGTATATCCTTTCTACGGTTGCATCAAAGCACTCAAAAAAGCCCGTATATGTATAGCGAAGGCTTTTTATTGCAGTGTCGATAAAATCCTTTGCCTTGCCTGCCATAGCCAGCATCTCTTTAAGGCTTGCTTCCAGCTCTTTATATTCACTGTTCTGAAGAAGCTTTGAGTTTTTGTCATAACCCTCTCTGTCGAACTTGAAAGGATCGCCTGCCTGCCATGCTTCAAGCTGTGCCGCAAAATATGTGGTGAAATCATTCCCGCCCATTGTAATGCTTACATAATCGGCTTCACTAACAGCCTTTTGCATATCTGCACGCATTTTATCAACACCGCCGCCGTTTTCATCAAACGAACCGTTTTCAACAAATCTGCGTCTTGTAAAATCATCGCTTTCGTAGTTGTTGTCAAGTAAGAAACGCATTTCGGCAGTACGCAATCCGCTGTATGCCATGGGAATTAACGAAGCATTTATCTCTTTTGCAAACAAATATGCATACGACTCTTTTACAACCAATTTGTACCCCGGATTTTCAAAACCTTCCAAAGCATAACCGTTTGACAAGGAATCTCCGAGTGATACATATTTGTATTCCTCAAATAAAGCCAATGAAGATATGGGCATAATCGTGAAGATCATTATTACGCATATAATAACGCTTAATATTTTGCTTGAAATTCGTTTCATAGTGCCTCCAAACAATAATTATACGGTATTTTACCATATTTCGCACTGCATTAAAAGCTTGAACGCAAAAAAAGCGTCCGATATTTTCAGACGCTTTTTGTTAAGTTTACAGTTGTTTACATTTCGCAGAATATTGCAAGTGCCTGTGCAAGGTCTGCTCTCGTTGCCATTTTAGCGGGTGCTAAGAATTTACCGTATACAGTATCAATAATTCCGTTTTCAACAGCCCATGCCATTGCTGTTTTTGCACTCTTTGTTATAAGGAAAGAATCCGTATATCCACCGAGCGAATAATCACTTTCTTCCTCCCCTGCCATCTTCCAAAGCAGAGTTACAAGTTTTTGTCTTGTCATACCGCCAAAGGGCACAAATATTTTCTTTGTCATGGGGCTTATTATGTTGTTTTCTACTGCCCATTCAACAGCCTCTGTGTAATATTTGCCCTCGCTTACATCGGTAAAGCGTATGCTTGAATCGACCGCAGGCGACGAAGCATTACGGTACAATGCCGTTGCAATCATGCCTCTTGTAGCTATGCTGTTGGGGGCGAATTCATGCACGTCCTTTGCATCCATCAGACCGTTTTCATATACATATGCAACCGCATCATAGCATTCATCTTCTTTATCGACATCATAGTAAGGAACGTTTAAACGTTCTATAATTCTTTCAGCTATTTCTGCGTGGCCCTGCTCATCCGGATGGACTGCCATGCTTGAGTTTTCGTACATCTTTGTGAAGAAATCGGAATCAAGCATATTCCCTTCCACACCGGGAATATGGCAGCCTCGTATATTTACATATATATACTGTTCTGTATCGCTGTAAGGAGCCTTTTCTCGTATATGCTCATTGATGTTCTCAACAAACAAGCCTGCAACATCACCGATGTTTATCATGCCGTTGATAAGCTTTGCACCTTCTACAGGATTGTACATACCGAGTGCTATAACGGTTACATCGGGGTTTAATTCAAATATGCGTTCAATACAGGCATCGTAGCACTCCATAAATCCTGTGTATGTGTAGGCAAGAGACTCAAGCAATACCTTTGCCATGTTTGCCGTTGCACCTATTTTGTTCAAATATGTCTTAAGTGTTGCTTCGATTTCTTTGTATTCAGCACTCTTTAAAAGCTTTGAATTTTTGGAATAACCCGGTCTGTCATACGGATAAGGTGCTTCGCCTGCTTCGAGTTTATCAAGCTGTTCGCCAAAGTATGTGCCAAAGTTGTTTGAACCTAAGTTTATGCTGATATAATCGGCATTTTTAACGGCAGCTTCGTATTCTGCACGCATTTTATCAAGACCGCCGCAATTTCCGAATCTGTCCGTATCTATGAAATAGCCCTGAGTATAGGAATCACTCGGGTATGATGCATCAAGCATATAGAGCATATCCTCGGCACGGTATCCGCTGAAGCCCAACTGTTCAAGGTTTGCATTAAGCTCCTGTGCAACGATATAATGATATGCACACTCAACTACCTGCTTGTAACCTCTTACGTTTGTTCCGTCTTCTTTCAGATAACCTTCAAGACCGTAGCCGTTTGATACAGAATCACCCAAGCAAACATAATTGCACGAATTTTCTGCCAAAGCCGCAGCCGAAAAAGCACAAATTACCGACACGAGCATGACGGTTGAAAGAATTAAGCTCAATGTTTTTCTTAATACTAATTTCATAAAATATTGCTCCAATCTATATTTCAGATACATAATTTTATCATACATTACCTCCTTTTTAAAGCAAATATTATGACGGAAGATTATGTTTTTTTTAAGTGAACATAGTTAGCTATTGTTGCAATATAGATAAAAATGCGATAAAATTTACATATGATTGTGAAAGGATAAAACAATGGAAAGTAACAATAAACATTTAAAACCGTCCGAACTTAAACCTTGGCTTAAATATCTTCCTAAAGAATCCATTGGTGCCTCTGTTCCCGAAAACACCATTTATGCACTTTTAAAAGAAACCTGCAAGCCGTATATAAACAAAACTGCTTTGCACTATTACGGAAAAAACATAACATTTGCACAGCTGTTAAACAAAATAGAAGAAACCGCAAGTGCCTTTGCGGCACTCGGCGTAAAAAAGGGCGATATAGTTTCGCTTTGTACCGTTTCATTTCCCGAAACGATATACGCATTCTACGCTTTGAACAAGCTGGGTGCTATTTCCGATTTCATGGATCCTCGAACCAATGCAGACGGTATAGAGCAAATGATACGTGAAGCAGAATCGGATATACTCATAGTAGTCAATCTTGCATGGCCTAAAGTAGAGTATTTTCGTTCCAGACTTTCACTCAAAAAAATCATAGTTCAGTCTGCAACCACTTCACTGCCGCCTATTGCTAAGGCAGTAAAAACAATACAGGGCGGCACTCCCAAAGTTCCGTACGATAATGACGTATTGAGTTGGAACAGCTTTATAAAGCTCGGCAAAGGTGTTGAAGCCAAAGAAGTTCCTTTTGAAAAGGATTCAGTTGCAACAATAGTCCATACAGGCGGAACAACAGGTTTCCCCAAGGGTGTTTTGCTTACAAACACAGGCTTAAATGCCGTTTCGACAAACTTTGAGCTTTCGGGCGTTAATATCACTCTTGACCAAAAATTCCTCAATATAATGCCGCCGTTCTCCTCGTACGGTATTTCATGCGGCGTTCATACTCCGTTGACGATAGGTCTTGAGGTAACGCTCATACCCAAGTTTGAACCCGATAAAATAGGCTATCTTATAAAGAAATACAAGCCTGCACATATGATGGGCGTACCTGCATTTTACGAAAAGCTCATAAACAGTAAGGAAATGAAGGGTTTTGATCTTTCGTTCTTTGAATCCTCGGGGTCAGGCGGAGACACCATGAACTACGCACTCGAAACAAAGCTCAACAACTTCCTGAAAGAGCACGGCGGAAAATATCCACTCTCCCAGGGCTACGGCATGAGTGAAGTAAGTGCAGCAGCGTCCTGCTGTTACAATTCAATTGCAAAGAGCATGAGCGTCGGTATACCTATGCTCACAACAACAATAGGCGTATTCAAGCCCGACACAACGGAAGAACTCGGTTTCAACGAAGAGGGCGAAATCTGCATCACAGGTCCCACAATGATGAAGGGCTATTTCAAACGTGAAGAAGAAACCAAGAAAGTAATGATAATGCACCCTGACGGCAAGATGTGGATACACAGCGGTGATATGGGTTATATGGACGAGGACGGATTCGTTTACATCAAAGGCCGCATAAAGCGTATGATAGTTCGTTTTGACGGTCATAAGGTATTCCCCTCCCATATTGAGAGTGTTCTTGGTAAACACGACAGCGTTTACAGTTGTGCAGTTGTTGATACCGAGGATACGGAACACGGTCAGGGAATGTATCCCGTTGCAATAATTGAGCTTAAACACTCGCACCGAGGCAACGAAGCAAAAATCAAAGAAGATCTTATTGCACTCTCCAACCAAACACTCGAAGAACGCGGCCGTCCTTATGACATCGTATTTATAGACGAAATGCCCCGCACATCAGTCGGCAAAATAGATTATCGCAAATTGCCCGATTATTATAAATCGCAAGTTAAATAATCAAAGTAAAAACAAATCACCGCTAATATTGAACGGTGATTTGTAGCTTTATTTTGAAATTTTGTCAAGCTAATGCGATATAGCATTTGGGGAACTGAATCAACATTCCGATTCAGTTTCTAACATTTTGATTGCTTTTTCATATTTACGTACTCTGTTTAGTGCATCTTCATCTATATTATCAAGCCGTGATAAATCGGAATTATGCTTTAAATCAGCTAATTTCACGGTTTTAGCTATCTCGTTCCGCTTAATTTCAGCCACATATTCCATATACGGTACGCCATTTGAATGTGTCATTAAGCCAACAGCGTCCAAAACCTCCTGATTAAACCCCATTTCCTTCAGATCCGCCAATGTATATTCAGTATCTTCGATAACATCATGAAGCAGTGCAACAACGGTAGTATTTTCATCATGCATCTGCTCGGCAATATGAAAAGGATGAAAAACATACGGTAATCCACTTTTATCAACTTGGTCTTTATGAGCAGCAAAACAAAGCTTCAAAGCTTTTTTGGTCATCTCCGTATATAACATATCATCATCTCCTCCTTTTATTATACTCTTTCACTTGCCGTTTGTAAAAACCCCACCGATTTCTCGATGGGGTACTGTTAAATTATTCGGTTATGCATTACTTGCCTTCTTTAATTGCAGCCTGTGCTGCTGCGAGTCTTGCGATGGGTACTCTGAACGGTGAGCAGGAAACATAATCGAGACCTATTGCATGGCAGAATTCAACGGAAACGGGGTCACCGCCGTGTTCACCGCAGATACCGCAGTGGAGATTGGGGTTAGCGGGTTTACCGAGTTTGAGTGCCATATCCATGAGTTTACCAACGCCTGTCTGGTCGAGCTTAGCGAAGGGATCGTTTTCGTAGATCTTTCTGTCATAGTAAGCAGAGAGGAACTTGCCTGCGTCATCACGGCTGAAGCCGAATGTCATCTGGGTAAGGTCGTTTGTGCCGAAGCAGAAGAAGTCTGCCTGAGCAGCAATCTCATCAGCGGTAAGACAAGCTCTGGGGATTTCCATCATTGTACCAACTTCGTACTTAAGGTCTGCACCTGCTGCAGCGATTTCAGCATCGGCTGTTGCAACAACAACGTCCTTAACGTACTTAAGTTCCTTAGCCTCGCCTGTCAAGGGAATCATAATTTCGGGAACCATGTTCCATTCGGGATGAGCAGCCTGAACCTTGATTGCAGCACGGATAACAGCAGTTGTCTGCATCTTTGCGATTTCGGGATATGTTACAGCCAATCGGCAACCACGGTGACCCATCATGGGGTTGAACTCGTGGAGTGAAGATATGATAGCCTTGATATCTGCAACGGTCTTGCCCTGTGCTTTTGCAAGAAGCTCGATGTCTGCTTCTTCCGTGGGAACGAACTCATGAAGCGGAGGATCAAGGAATCTGATACATACGGGATAACCTTCAAGAGCCTCATAGAGAGCCTCAAAGTCACTCTGCTGATAGGGAAGAATCTTTGCAAGAGCAACTTCACGTTCTTCAACTGTGTCAGCACAGATCATTTCACGGAATGCCGCAATTCTGTCTGCCTCGAAGAACATATGCTCTGTACGGCAAAGACCGATACCTTCTGCACCGAGTTCTCTTG
>JAZNWT010000105.1:0-2657 GCA_045593465.1 Clostridia bacterium | reverse complement strand
CATCATTATCTGTATCCGGATTCTCTTTATCTGTTCCATATATAAGTTCTAAATCATCTAACAGACCATCCGAGTCAGTATCATTAGAACTAACCCATATAGCATATAGGACAGTATTAGCAACAATAGGATTTTCAAAATCAAAGAAATTATTATAATCCTTATCATCTTTATTTAAATACCAGCCCATAAAATAGTAACCATCTCTCACAGGTGTCTCCGGTATTTCTGCCAAAGACCCATCCGCAACTTCCTGCACCTCATGTGTTCCGTTTAATCCATCATTTAACATGAATTCTACAGTATGGATGTTTTTAGTTTCAGCATCCTCCTCGGTATCCACCGTAGGCGGCACTATAACATCCAATATTACAAGCTGAAGCTTTGCAATATCTCTTGAATTTATCGTTCCATCCATATTATAGTCAGCCGCTACCAACCCAGTCTTTTTAAGCGTGGTTATTTGCAACAAATGTTTTTGAATTGCCGCCATATCACGAGAGTTGATTATACCGTCTTCGTTTACATCGCCCATCATTACTATTACTGCTAAAGTAGGCATTACCGCATTTAAGCAGAGCATCAAGACCATGAAAAGAGATATGATTTTTGTGGCTTTCATCTTTATTTCTCCTTAAAATAACAATTTTAACTGCATGGGTAATATCAGTTTTATCCAACAAGCTTCTTTTGCAACTGTGCAATATCACGGGAATTGAGCGTTCCGTCAGCTTTCATGTCTGACGCAAGCAGGAATGCACCCTCAAGCTTTTTAGTTTCGATGACGTGTTTCTGCATTGCGGCAATATCCCTTGAATTTGCTATAGCATCACCCGTTGTATCGCCTATAACTACCACAACTACACTATCTTTAACACTACCGTTTTTATCAAGTAGCTTTACAATATATCCCGTACCAACAAGTGCTTCGCTATCATTTACCACTTCACCATTCACCTTTGTTACAACAATGCTCTCACCGTTTTCAAGCTTTGAAACAAGTGCTTCCATGCTTGTCTTTTCATCAACACCACTCAATGTACCGTTTTCAGAGTCAATCGTATATCCGCTTTCGGGATTTGGCATAAGTACAGATACGCTTGGCGAAGGTGTTACACTAGGTGCATTTCCAACCACAAACGGAATACCATTTTTATTCGCATAACTTTCTGCATAGGAACCACTAATACCATAAATTGTAAGATTTTCGCATTTATAAAATACAAGATAGTCTATATACGTTACGCTATTAGGAATCTTTATGCTTACTAAGGAGGTGCAATTCTGAAACGCAGCCTCGCCTATGCCCGTTACACTGTTCGGTATCTCTATGCTTGTTAAGGACTTACAACCCGCAAATGCCCCCTCACTTATCCATGTAACACTGCTTGGTATATCTATACTTGTTAAGGATATACAATGAGCAAATGCCCAATCGCATATATTCTTAACACTGCTTGGTATTGTATAGATACTATCAGTTTTCCCTATAGGATATTGTAACAATGCGGTTTTATCTTTATCCAATAAAACTCCATCAACATCACTATAATGTGCATTATTTTCAGACACATTTATGCTCGTTAATGACTCGCAATTAGCAAACGCTTCAAGGCCTATAAACGTGACACTATCAGGGACTTTTATACTTATTAAATAGCCGCAAGCCTTGAACGCATAAAAGCCTATACTCTTGACAGCATAACCGCTTATTTCAGCAGGTATAACGGCTTCTGTTTCCGTTCCTATATAACCTGTTATCTCCGCATAGCTATTATCTATAATATTATAATTAAACCCATTAAAAGTGCCGCTGCTTGTTACGGCTTTAATTGACATGTTCTTTTCAATATTTACATCAATTTTTTCTATGCTTTTTACAGAAACCTTTTTATCAACTATCTTACAAGCTTCCGTTTTTTCACCATCTGCGTATGCACTCATGCAAGGCATAACCACACTTAAGCAAAGCATCAAGACCATTAAAAGGGATATGATTTTTGTGGTTTTCATATTGTTTTCTCCCTAAACAGAATAGTTTTTTTTAACTATGTAGGCAATAAATAGCCCATGTAGTTTATTAAATAATAGCATTTGTGACTATATAATTCAAGTGAAAATTAACTATATAGGCAGGTATTGCATGAATTATTACGAAATCGGTCAACGAATACGCAAAGCAAGAAAAGCACAAGACATATCTCAGGAAGAGCTTGCAGAGCGTGTCGGCATTTCGACCACTCACATGAGTCATATAGAAACAGGCAACACAAAATTAAGCTTACCCGTGCTTGTAAAGCTTTCCACCGCATTGGAAGTGAGCACCGACAATTTACTTTTTGACGAAAGCAAATCTTCACGAAGTAATCTTCTCAGCTCAATAAATTCAACACTTGAAAGCTGCCCTACCCAACAATTAAAAATTGCCGAAGAGGTAATTAAAACCTTAAAAACCTCACTCGACAAATATCTCTAAATCAATCCTTAATTAAATAAAAAACCAATGAAGCTTACCCTAAAACTTATCACGGGTGTTATTTTTTCGCTTTACTTTTACCCTTAGGGGTATATTGCATAGTCATTTTACCCTTTCATGTCTTTTTGTCGTAAATATCCCCCCTTTCATATGTATAAAGAAAAACTCCCGAAGGAGTTTT
>JAZNWT010000104.1:0-13763 GCA_045593465.1 Clostridia bacterium | reverse complement strand
TGGCAAGGTTGAATATGTTCTTGATTCCATGATGACATCAACAGAACGCTTGTTCTGTTGGGTACAGGAGGGAGACAGTGCATTGTATTCACCCTCGAAACTCAGAATAATTCCTGCAACAAACATTTACTATGAAGATTCGTTCTCAACTTCGGATGAAAACGAAAATGCAACAAGAATTTTCTTCAGCGGAAATTGGATGGTTGTCGGAACCGAAGATGATGAATATCAGAGCGGCGGCAACGATGCTTATGGTTATGATTCGTCCTATAACGACGATACAACCGACAGTAACGGCTCAAGCAAGGTTTTGACAAGTAACAACACAAACTTGAATACAGCTGTAATGTCGTTTGTATTCTGCGGAACAGGTTTCGACATTGTAGGCAGAACGGCAAGCGACACAGGCTCGATTCTTTACAGAGTAACCAATGTTACAACGGGCAAGATAATGTCACAGTCGGTTGTAAATACGCTTTATGCATACGGCACGATGTATCAGATTCCCGTAATTTCATGGGAAGCTAATGAATACGGTACATATAAGTTTGAAATGTTTGCGTTCGGTACAGCAGCTATGCCGCAGACAGTTTATGTTGACGGTATAAGAATTTACAATCCGTTGGGCACAGAAGAAGACGGCAGTGCAGAATATGATGATGCACGCGATGCATACAATACACAGCACGAGCTTAACCCCGCACTCTTTGAAGTAAGACCGCTTTTGTTCACGGGAACAACAGATGAAGAGCTTGACAGTGCAATCTTTATCGACGGTTCTACACTGGATGGCGAAAGCAACACAACAAATATAAGTAATGCGTTCCGCTTTGGCCCCAACAACGAGTTGTACCTCAACAAGGATCAGACACTTGCATTTAACATAACAACATTGGAAGTTCCCGTATCCATACAGGTCGGTGCAAAGTCACCCTTTGGAACAGCTCTTGAATTTACGGTGGCTTCAACAGGTGTTGTCCCCATTAAACAAAGCGTAACAAGTGCAACCAATATGTTCTACAAGATAACCAACGGCTTAAAGGTTGTAAAGAATGACGACGGAACATATACAGCACAGGTTATCCTTACAAACACAAGTGCAGGTGATGCGGCAACCAATGAAAGTGCAGGTGCAGTTTTGGCTATAACCGACATTAAGGTTGTTCTTGAAAACACAACTACAAACAGCGTGGTAATAAGTGCGGATAAACAGCTTATCGAAGACGCAATTGCATTCACCGATGCAATGAAGAAACAGCCCGTACAGGAAGACGGTCAGATAATTGCTATAGTCGGCGGCACGGAATATGAAAACGGTAAACAAATAAAGAATAATTCCGTATTTAACAGCGAATTGGCAGACAAGAGTTTATTCGTATCAATAGCACGCTGGTATTTCAGTAAGCTAAGATAATAATCAAATACCTACTAAAAGCTCCCGCGGAATTTCCGCAGGAGCTTTTTATAATGCTTTATGCAACGGTGATTTGCAGAAACGAAGCTTACTCGCTCAATGCTTTTGTTATTTTTTCGATTGCGTCGTCGAGCTCTTCGTAGCTTATGGTGATGGGCGGAGCAAAGCGGATTGTGCACTCATGCGTTTCCTTGGCGAGAACGCCGTTATGTATGAGAGCGTAGACATAATCGTTTGCGTTTATGTCGAATTCTACGCCGATGAGCATACCTTTGCCGCGAATATCTATAATGTGACTGTTATTTATCTTGCGAAGTGCGTTCATGAAGTATTCGCCCTTTTCCCGTGCCATTTTGGGATAATCGTCACGAACGAGTATCTCCATTGCTTTTATCGACACAGCACATGCTAACGGATTGCCGCCGAATGTCGAACCGTGTGAGCCGGGAGTGAATACGGAGAGTATGTCACGGTTTGCGGCTACTGCTGAAACGGGCATTATGCCGCCGCCGAGTGCTTTGCCGAATATGTAGATATCGGGCTCAACGCCCTCATGATCGCAAGCAAACATTTTGCCTGTGCGGGCAAAGCCTGTCTGAACTTCGTCTGCAATGAAGAGAATATTGTTCTCTTTGCAAACCTTTGAAGCTTCTTTAAGGAAACCTTCGGGAGGAATTATAATTCCTGCTTCGCCCTGTATGGGTTCTGCCAGGAATGCAACCGTGTTGGGAGTTATAGCGGCTTTCAATGCCTTAATATCACCGTAGGGAACTACTTTGAAACCCTCTGTAAACGGACCGAAGCCCTCTTTACAGTCGGGATCCGTACTCATGGATATTACGGTTATCGTTCTGCCGTGAAAGTTGTTTTGGCAAACGATTATTTCCTGCTTACCGTCCTCAACGCCCTTAACAAAAGCTCCCCATCTGCGTGCCGTTTTAAGAGCGGTTTCGACTGCTTCTGCACCCGTGTTCATGGGAAGTATGAGATCCTTGCCGGAAAGAGAACTCAAACGCTGATAAAATTCGCCCAGCAATTCATTATGGAATGCTCTGGAGGTAAGGGTTACACTGTCAAGCTGTTCCTTTGCGGCGGCTACTATTTCAGGATGCCTGTGACCGAAATTCAATGCACTGTAAGCACTGAGCATATCATAATATTCGTTACCCTCGGGATCTGTTACCTTGCAGCCGTCAGCATATGATATAACAACATTCTTGGGTGCATAGTTCTGTGCACCGTATAAATTGGTTTTCTCGATTATTGCTTTTGATGAAGCCATCTCGTCCTCCGCATAAACATATTTTCGATTTTACTATTATATATCATTTATCGCTTTTTTACAATGAAAACACAGCAATTGACAATGTTTCAAAAAGCTTTACAAATCCGACAACTCCGATATTATATAATACAAAGTGGTATGATAACAGCTTTTATGAGGTGAAATATGGCTTCAAACACTAAGAAAACATTAACGGCAAAGTCAAAGAAGAAGACCGCGTCGGGCAAGAATACAAAAAAAGAGGCACTTATTCAGGCACAGAGCAAGCGTGAAATAATAGGCGTTGTGCTTGTTGCACTCGGTTTGTTTTTGAGCGTTTCGCTTTATTCCGACGCTGTGGGCGTTATCGGTGAAGCATTGAAAAACTGCTTTTTCGGTATTTTCGGCGTAGCCGGATATGCTGCTCCCGTGGCTTTGATAGCGGCAGGCATTTTGGTGATAATCAAATCCGAAAACGAGGTTCGCCCTGCGGTTTTGGTGCTTTTACTTCTCGGAGTTTTATCGGTGCTTTCCGTTTTGCATATAATGATGCGTCCATACAGCACACAAAGCGGAATAACGGTAATTTCATATTACGGCGATGCATACACATTCGGAACTCTTTCAAGACTCGGCGGCGGCATAATGGGTGCACTTATTGCTTATCCTGCACAGATTTTGATGGGTGAAGTGGGCTCATACATACTCTTTACGGCAGTCATACTTATAGTAATACTTGCAGTAACAAAGCTTTCACTGCGTGATACCGCAGCAAAGGTGAGCAGCAGAATAAAGGAACGTGTGGATACATCGTCACGAGTACCGCACTCAAACGATGAGGATGAATATGTCAGCGACAGAAAGAGCGAGCTTTATACTGCAACACTTTCAAAAGAAGAAAACAAGGGCACTCGCTTGATACGTCAGAAAGAAAAGAAAACGCTTATTCGACGTAAAAAGCAGGCACAGGAAGCACCCGTAACCGTTAAATCGAACAGGGGTGAGCTTGAACTTATGCCCACAAGCGGCATGATAGAGCGTAAAAAGAATGTTAAGGCGGAAGAAACGAGTGCCGATACTTATGATTTGTCAAAGAAAAAGGGCAGAATGGAAAAGCGAAGCGACAGCTTGCAAAGAGGTCCTGCACCGCTCCTTTTCGGTGAAGAGCAAAACAAATTCACCGCACAAAACAGCACATATGATAATGAGCAAGAACAGATTGTAAGCAGTGATGCAATAAAAAACGATTTTGCGGCGAATAGCTTTACAATGAAAGATAAGCAGGAGTATATACAAAACGACGATTTTGAGGTGACCGTATACGATGCCGACACGAGGGAAGCGGTTGTGCCCAAAGCATTTAACGATGCTCCGCTGAACGAGGATAATGCACCCATAATCAAGAAAAATACAAGAATAGATACGGAAAAAGCACTTGCACAGACACAGGCGGAGATAGAAAACAAGGAAGAGGACGAGTATGTATACGAAAGACCTCCGTTCTCGCTCATGAAAGCACCCGACAGAACAAAGCAGGGCACGGCGGAATCTCCCCAGGAGAGAGCAAGACTTTTGGAACGTACGTTTGAAAGCTTCAATATCCAGGCAAAGGTAACAAATGTTACGGTAGGCCCTGTTATAACAAGATTCGAGCTTCAGCCTGCACAGGGCGTAAGAGTAAATAAGATAACTACTTTGTCAAACGATATCGCACTTTCGCTTGCGGCTTCACGGGTAAGAATAGAAGCTCCCATTCCCGGCAAGGCTGCAATAGGAATCGAAGTTCCCAATAAGTCAACAGCAATGGTATATTTGCGTGAGATTGTTGAAAATGAGGAGTTTCTCTCTTCAAAATCTCCGATAACTTTCGCACTCGGTAAGGATATTGCAGGTAAAGCCGTGTTTGCAGACCTCGACAGAATGCCGCACTTGCTTATTGCAGGTTCAACGGGCAGCGGTAAGAGCGTATGTATAAACGATATAATCATAAGCATGGCATATAAGGCAACACCCGATGAAGTGCGTATGATACTCGTTGACCCGAAGGTCGTTGAGCTGAAAATGTTCTCAACCATGCCGCACCTGCTCCTCCCCGTAGTTACGGACCCGAAGAAAGCGGCAGGTGCTTTGAAGTGGGCTGTATTGGAAATGGAACAGCGTTATCAGAAAATGTCACAGCTTAATGCACGTGACCTTGCAAGATACAATACGCTTGTTGAAAAAGAGGACAGACTGCCCAAGATAGTAATAGTTATAGACGAGCTTGCAGACCTTATGATGGTTGCGGCAAAGGACGTTGAAGAATCCATATGCCGCATAGCACAGCTCGGACGTGCAAGCGGAATACATTTGATAGTTGCAACACAGCGTCCGTCAACCGACGTTATAACAGGTCTTATCAAGGCGAATATCCCGTCAAGAATTGCATTCATGGTATCATCGGCTATCGACTCACGAGTAATACTTGACTGCAACGGTGCGGAAAAGCTTTTGGGCAAGGGCGATATGCTCTTCCACGCAAACGGTGCAAACAAGCCTACAAGAGTGCAGTGTGCATTCATCGGCGATGAAGAAGTTGAAAGCATAATGGACTTCTTCGGTCAGAATCCGCAGGGCAAGAAAGAAATGCTTGATGAGCTTGCCGTTATAAGTGCATCGTCACCTTCCGAAACAGGTGGGGCACAGGGCAATGGCAAGCAGGAGGACGAGCTTTTGGGCGAAGCCGTAAAGATCGTTTTGGACAGCGGACAGGCTTCGATATCAATGATACAGCGTCGCTTGCGTGTGGGATATGCACGTGCGGCAAGACTTATAGACATAATGGAACAAAAAAACATAGTAAGCGGCTTTGACGGAAGCAAGCCGAGAAAATTGCTTATAGACCACAGTGATTATGAGCGTATGTTCGGCGGTGGCTCAAGTGCCGCAAATAATGACGGCGTGGAGGAAGAGCTTGATTAAAAAAGTCGGCATGGTATCCTTGGGATGCAGTAAAAACAGAGTAGACAGCGAAATTATACTCGGCACACTCAAAAACAATGGTTTTGAAATAACGAATGATGCAAGTGATGCCGAAATAATAATCGTAAATACCTGCGGCTTCATAGTTGATGCAAAGCAGGAGTCGATAAATACTATACTTGAAATGGCTGAGTACAAAAAGACGGGCAAATGCTCGCTGCTTGTTGTGTGCGGCTGTTTGAGTCAACGCTACGAAAATGAGCTTAAGGCAGAACTTGTTGAGGTGGACTTGTTCTGGGGTGTAAAAAATCAGAGCGGACTTGCTGAACAAATAAGCTTGCTTGCAAAGGCAAAGGAACAGGAGCAAAAATTCTGCTCGCAATATGCAAGAATGCTTACAACTCCGCCGTACAGAGCTTTTTTAAGGATTGCCGACGGCTGTGACAATAAATGCACCTATTGTGCAATACCGCTTATTCGTGGTTCTTTTTCAAGCGTTCCCATGGCTGATGTTTTAAAAGAAGCGGAAGAATTGGCTGAAAAGGGTGTGCGTGAAATAACCGTTATAGCACAGGATACATCGGCATACGGAACAGACGTTGCAAAAAAGAGTCTTTTACCCGAATTGCTTGATGAGCTTGCAAAAATAGAGTAGCTTAAATGGATAAGAGTGCTTTACACTTATCCCGATACCGTTGATGAAAGACTTATCGACACGATGATAAGCAATGAAAAGGTTGTAAATTACATAGATATACCCGTACAGCATATTGATGATAAAATACTGCGTGCAATGAACAGACGAGGCACTTCTTCTCATATTAAGCACATGATTGAGTACATAAGAAGCAAAGCTCCGGATTTCATAATACGTTCAACCGTTATAACGGGGTTCCCGAATGAGAGCGAAGAACAGTTTGAAACGCTTTGTGAGTTTGTAAAAAGCGGTGCGTTTGACAGACTCGGTGTGTTTGCTTATTCAACAGAGGATTCAACAAAAGCGGCACTCATGGATGGGCAGATAGATGAAGAAGTGAAACAGGAGCGTGCCGAAAAAATTATGGCATTGCAGAGAAGTGTATCAAGGCAGTACAATGAAAAAAGAGTCGGTACTGTTTTGGACGTGCTTGTCGAGGGTGTTGAAAACGGTCATGCTTACGGACGCTCATATGCGGAAGCGGCGGAGGTTGACGGTGTTATAATACTCGATACGGACAGTGTAAAAGCAGGCGAGTTTGTACGCGTAAAAATAGTCGAAGCATCGGATTACGACCTTAGGGGTGAAATTATCAAGGAGGCTTAAAGTTTAATGAAAATGAATAAGCTGCCAAACATACTTACAATAATAAGAATGGCACTCATACCGTTGTTCATGCTGTTGTTTTACATTAAAATACCGAACAATATGTTTTTTGCGGCAATAGTGTTTGCGGTTGCCTATACAACGGATATGCTTGACGGAATTATTGCAAGAAAATACAATGCGATTTCGGATTTCGGAAAGCTTATGGATCCAATTGCGGATAAGCTTTTAAGTATTGCCGCAGTGGTTATGCTCACGGGAAACGGCATACTTTCGCCGATAGTTACATTTGTAATAATCGCACGTGAGATAATAATAAGCGGATTCAGGCTTGTCTGGGCGGCAGACGGCAGAGTTGTTGCTGCAGATAAGCTCGGCAAGCTGAAAACGGTATTGCAGTTTGTGGGAATATTGCTCATACTTTTGGGTAATCCGATATTCAGACTTTGGAATATTCCCATGGATATGATAGTTACGTATGCATCGGTTGTCATATCGATAGTATCATGCATCAATTACATAGCAAAAAATACAAAGCAGGAAGTGAAGCAATAAATGATTGCCGAGATAATTTCCGTAGGTACGGAATTGCTCATGGGGCAGATAGTTAATACAAACTCAAGGTATTTGTCACAGCGTTTGAGCGAGCTTGGTGTTAATGTGTATTTTGAGACCACGGTGGGTGATAATGCACAAAGGCTTTTTGAAACCATACAAACCGCACTTTCACGGTCGGATATCGTAATTCTCACGGGTGGACTCGGACCTACCGATGATGATATCACAAAAGAAACTGCGGCACGTGTAATGGGCAAAAATTTAGTATTGCACACACCGTCTGCCGAGGCAATAAAAGAGTATTTCGAAAATCGCGGAATAGTGATGCCCGAAAACAATACAAAGCAGGCAATGCTTCCCGATGACGGAATAATACTTGAAAATGACTTCGGCACAGCACCCGGCTGTATCATGGAAAAGGACTCGAAAGCAATTATATTGCTCCCGGGGCCTCCGTATGAGATGCAGGCAATGTTTGAAAAGGGTGTTACCAAGTACCTAAAAGAAAAAAGCGACTCTATTTTGTATTCACGTATAGTGCGTATATTCGGTATGGGCGAATCACTTGTTCAGGAAAAGCTTTCGGATTTCTTCAAAGACCAGTCAAAGGTAACGATAGCTCCGTATGTAAAAACGGGCGAAACAACGCTCAGGCTCACAACACGCTGCCGTGAAGAAAAAGAGGGCGAGGAGATTATAGCTCCCATACTTTCTGAAATAAAGAACAGACTCGGCAGTGTGGTGTATTCCACTGACGATGAAGAACTTGAGGAGGTTGCAGTAAAGCTCCTCATTGAAAAAGGAAAAACGCTTGCTTTGGCTGAAAGCTGTACGGGCGGACTCATAGCTTCAAAAATTGTTTCGGTGTCGGGTTGTTCCGAAATCTTTATCGAAAGTGCGGTCACATATGCAAACGATGCAAAGATGAGACGGCTCGGCGTTTGTGAAGAAACGCTCAAAAAACACGGTGCGGTAAGTCGTGAAACCGCCATTGAGATGGCAGAGGGCATACGTAAAATGAGCGGTGCTTCAATAGGTGCATCAGTCACGGGAATTGCAGGTCCAAACGGCGGAACAAAGGAAAAGCCGGTCGGACTTGTTTATATAGCACTTGCCGATGAAAACGGAACCTGCGTGCAGAAAATGCATCTTGGAAACTTAAGAAGTGTGGTTCGGGAAAGAGCGGCAAAAGCCGTTATAGACATGGTGCGTCAAAGTTTGATAAAATAAAAGAACGGCTTGGTAAAAAGATATTGAGGAGGGAAGGTTTATCTTATGATGGAAAAACAAAAAGCACTTGAAATAGCACTTGCTCAAATAGAAAAACAGTTTGGTAAAGGTACGGTCATGAAGCTTGGCGATCCGTCAAGCAAAATAGCAGTATCCACGGTTCCTACGGGCTGCTTGGAGCTTGACCATGCATTGGGCGTTGGAGGAATTCCCCGTGGCCGCATAATCGAGATATTCGGTCCCGAATCTTCGGGTAAAACCACCATTGCACTTCACATGATAGCGGAAGCACAAAAGCTTGGCGGCATAGCGGCATTCATTGATGCAGAACACGCTCTTGATCCCGTATACTCAAAGAATTTGGGCGTTAATGTTGATGAGCTCTATGTTTCACAGCCCGATACGGGTGAACAGGCACTTGAAATTGCCGAATCGTTTGTAAGAAGCGGTGCTATTGATATAGTTGTAATAGACTCCGTTGCGGCACTTGTTCCCAAGGCTGAAATAGAGGGCGATATGGGTGATTCGCACGTGGGCCTGCAGGCAAGACTTATGTCACAGGCTTTAAGAAAGCTCGCAGGCGTTATAAGCAAGTCAAACACGATAGTCGTATTTATAAATCAGCTCCGTGAAAAGGTCGGCGTAATGTACGGTAATCCCGAAACAACAACGGGCGGCAGAGCGTTGAAATTCTATGCGTCAATACGTCTTGACGTACGTAAAGTAGATGTTATAAAGAACGGCTCCGAGGTCGTGGGCAACCATACACGCATAAAGGTTGTAAAGAATAAGGTCGCACCGCCGTTTAAAACAGCAGAGTTCGATATTATCTATGGTGAGGGCATATCAAAAGAAGGCTCGATACTTGATATGGCAGTTGAGTATAAGATAATACAGAAAACCGGTGCATGGTATTCATACGGTGATATGCGTATGGCACAGGGTAGGGACAATGCAAGAATATTCCTGAAAGACAACGCTGAGCTTTGTGCTGAAATAGAAGCAAAGGTAAGAGCGATAATGAACAATACCGAAGCCGAAAGTGCAGAGGACGAAGAATAAAGTCGTGTTTCGCAAAAGGTCGAACGGACCTTTTGCGAGGTAACAGCTTTTGCCTGAAATGCAAGCATTTCCGTGCGGCAAAAGCAGCAAGGCAGGAAAACCTGCGGTTTTGATCCGTTCTGACGCACATATCGTCAGAGCCGGAATTAACATCAAGGTGTTCAATATCCCTTGATAATCCCCGAAAAAGAATATTTCTCAATATAACAAAACAGGCAGTCAAAAATGACTGTCTGTTTTAGTATGCAGAGGAAGTATAGAATAGAAAAATCAAGGAGTTTTATCGACTGCTTTCATTTGCCTCTCTCTGATGAGGGAGGTGGCAAAAATCTTTGATTTTTGACGGAGGGAGAGAAAACGATAAAAAACTCCCGCATTTATGCGAAAAAGCCCGATAATAACCGGGCTTTTTCAAGCACAAAACTTTTTGAGCAAGCAATAAGCCGAGTTCTGTATAACTGTGACCATCTATCTTGGCGTACCGTCACCGATACGCTCATGCGATTTTCAAGAGCGTGACGGGCAGCCATTAAATGCTCTCATTCCAATCTTGCTCCGAGTGGGGTTTACAGCACCTCCTTCGTTGCCGAAGGTGTGGGTGAGCTCTTACCTCGCCTTTCCACCCTTACCGCTGAAGAATAGCGGCGGTATATCTCTGTTGCACTGTCCTTAAAGTCGCCTTCACCGGACGTTATCCGGCACTCTTGCCCTGTGGAGCTCGGACTTTCCTCCCCAAAACGAGTTCAGGGCGGTCACATAGCTTACTCAATATTAAATTTTAATACTTTTTGATGCGTCAGTCGGTATAAAGTATTCTTCCACAGTTCTCGCATTCAACAATGCCTTCTCCGGATGCAACACGTTTTACCACCGAGGTCGGCAGTGACATATTGCAGCCACTGCATTGGTTGTTTGCAACCTTTGCAATCGGCAATGCATGCCTTGATTTTATAAATGTATATTTTTCAAGCAAGGCAGAATCCACATCTTTTTTAAGCTGTTCTGCTTTTTCCTTTGCTTCTTTTATTGCAGGCTTTGCATCTTCCTGCTCTTTTTCGCATTCTGTTTTCAATGCATCATATTCTTTCTTTGCACGGGAAGCCTTTGAACCAAGCTCCCTGTATTCGCCCGTAACCTTTTCAATCCATGCAATGGCATCGAAAAGCTCACGCTTTGTTTCCGCGACATCTTTAAGCACCTTTTCTATTGACGAACGGGCTTCCGTAAGCTCTGCCGCCGTGCTTTCTTCGTCATTTTGAATAACTTCAAATTCCGATGCTTCAAGCTCGCAGGCTTTTTCAAGCTCGCTGACCTTTGTTGACAAGCGTTCCACCGTTGCTTCCTTTGCCTCAAGCTGTTTCTGTATAGATGTAAGCTGAGTTTGCTGTTCGCTCAAAAAAGCATGGAGCTTTGTGAGCTTTACGCGTGACGGTGTACTGCGAACGGATGCTTCGAGTTTATCGAGTTGAGTAACCGCTTCATGATAGAGCCAAAGTGTTTCGAGTTTGTTCATTTCAATTGCTCCTTTAGTGGTCTTACACTCCCTTTAAGACTGAGCCTTCGGAAAGTGTTAACTTATATTGTACATCATTTGAATGAGTCTGTAAATGTTTGATAAGAGGTTCAAGCACAACTTTCTCTGTTTCATAATGCCCGGCTTCAATAAGATTTAAACCGATATACCGTGCACTCAGGGCATGATTGTGCTTAACTTCACCTGTTATCAATACATCTGCTCCTGCATAAAAAGCGTCTGCGTATTCACTGCCGCCGCTTCCGCCTATTACGGCAACCTTATTTATTACCGCATTGTCATCACCCGAAAAACGCACCGTGGTTTTAAGCTCGGTTTGTACCTTGCGTGCAAGCTCCAATAAAGAAATCGGTGACTTTAATGTGCCTATCCTGCCCAAATTTTCGGGAGGCAGGGGGACTACGTCAACAAGTCCCAATCGGTTTGCCAAAGCATCGTTTACGCCGCCCTCTGCCTTATCGAGGTTTGTGTGCATGGCAAAGTGTGCGATTCCTGCCTGAATCAGCATATATGCCGCTGCAGTTTCGCTGTCGTCAGGCAATATACGCTGAATGGGCGAAAAAAATATGGGGTGATGCGTTAAAACAAGGTCAGCACCGTATTCTATCGCCTCTTTTGCTGTTTGAACAGTCAAATCAAGTGCAACGAGAACTTTTGTTATTTCGGTTCTGTTCGTGCCGATAAGCAAGCCCACGTTGTCATAATCAAAAGCCAATTCCTGCGGTGCCGTTTCACGAAGCAGGTTTATAAAATCATTGAGTTTCATATAAGGCACTCCTTTTCATTCAATAACAATAACAGCTTTTTTACGTGTAAAAGTTCCCTTTTTAATGCTTCGGGCTCATAATTATCACTTAAGGCACGTTCAAGCTCTTTTGAAAGCATATTTTCACGCCTTTGAAGAAACGGAATAAGCAGAGCGTCACGCTTTTCAAAAAGCTTACAGCCCAAGCTCCAATAATCGCCCAAAAAGCCGTTGGTATCGGAGCTTTCAAGTTTTGAAGCACGTATCCCTATTATCTGATAATAGCGTTTCGCATCCAAAACAAGCGTTTCGTCAAATATTTCATAACCGCTTTTGGCAATGAATTTTCTCAATTCCTCAATGCCGCCCATGGGCTGAAGTATTATCTGCTTTGCCTGCTTTGCAACATTTTCGCCTTTTTCGAGTATTGAGGAAATAAGCTCGCCGCCCATGCCTGCAATTATTATCGAATCAACACCGTCTTTTTCGCTAAGGTGCGAAAGACCGTCACTTACGCATACTTCTATTTTGTCCGACAAACGGCATTTTTGTGCAAGCAATCGTGCTTTTTGCAATGAAGGCTCGCTTATGTCCGATGCAATAACGTTTTTTGCTTTGCCCATTCTTATAAGTGCAACCGACAGCCTGCCGTGGTCACAACCTATGTCGGCGGCTTTCGTGCAATTATTCATCATGTCTGCCGCCGCTTTCAAACGGGGGCGAAGTGATAACTCTCTTGTGGACATTCAAAACGCTTCCTTAAAACAATATACTCAATAATTATAAAACAAAGCGGCAAAGGAAGCAAATTAAAGTGCAAAAGCAGGGGTTTATGGTATAATGACCTATAATAAATCTTTGGGAGATAGCAGCATGAAAAACAGCGGCATAATAAAAACCGTAACAGCTACCGTAGCTTCTTTGTGCCTTATAGTTGCAATAATAATACTGTCGGTGCGTATCGTATGTTTTGACAGAAACATTTACGCAAGGGAGTATGAAAAGTCACACACGGCATGGTTCATGGATACGACCGATGAGGAGCTTATGAAAGCCACTGAAGCCTTGCTTCTTTATATCCAGGGTGACAGGGATTCCATCATGGTGGATATAGAAATGGACGGTGAGCAGGTATCGTTTTATAACGAGCGTGAAGCACAGCACATGATAGATGTAAAAGTGCTTTATGAAAATGCAATGGCAGTAATGTACATAGGATTTGCTGCATTTGCCGTTTTAACGGCTGTTTTACTTGCACTTTATAAAGGCGGAGCACTTAAAAACATAATAAACGGTTTCTTTATTGCCAACATAATTGCCGTTGTTATCATCGGAATACTTGCGGCATTTTTGCTCATCGATTTCGATACTTTCTGGACATCGTTCCATCATATATTCTTTACCAACGACTTGTGGCAGATGAATATATTCACAGACAGAATGATACAGCTTTTTTCGGGCGGTGATTTCTTCTTCTCGGTTTGTGTCGGCGTTGTTATATGGAGCGTAGGCATAGACATAATACTGCTCATTGCGGCGTTCATAACAAAAGCGGTGTTGAAGAAGAAAATAGCAAATTAAATCGGAATGATATTGCCTCCCTCTGATGAGGGAGGTGGCAAAAATCTTTGATTTTTGACGGAGGGAGAGAGCATGAAAGAATATAACAAAGCAAATATTCCCCTTGCAAAA
>JAZNWT010000103.1:0-12101 GCA_045593465.1 Clostridia bacterium | reverse complement strand
CTAAGACCGCTTGGCCTCCGACTTCCATAAGTTATAAGTTAGAAGTAATAGTGAATAAGTTATGTGAAAACTCCGCATTTTTTGCGGAGTTTTTTCGTTCACTATTCACTATTCACTATTCATTATTCATTATTCACTATTCACTTAAATATACTTATCCTACGGGAGGTATGCATATGGAAGGCATGGTAAAAACAACATTTTCAAAGCGAAATGCAAAGCACGGTTTCAAAAAGGCAAGAAGGACAGCTAAAACGGAGAGCAACGGAAAAAAGAGCATTGTAACCCCTTTTATAAAGGCGGCACTTTTCGGTATTGCTTTGAGTGTGGTGCTTATTTTGGTATATGCACTGCTTCTTTATAAGCAAATATTGCCTGCAGACAGCATGGCGGCAGCAAATGCGGTTATAAAAATAGTCTCGGCGGCGTTGGCGGCGTTTGTGGCAATAAGGGGACGTACAAAACGGATATGGCTTACGGGTGGTATAGCCGGCGGTGTTTATACGCTTGCGGCATTTTTTATATTTTCGCTTCTTTCGTCAACGTTCTCACTGTCGATTTCGCTGCTTAGTGATATAGGAATGGGTGTACTTTGCGGTATGCTTTTTTCGATGGTGCTTAACGCTTTCGGAAAATGAAAGTGATTTTGTGTCGAACAAACATGAATCCGCTATTGTAAAATGGGTGGCGAGAGTGTATAATGTTCAAATAAAAACTGTAGTTTTTAGGAGGAAAAACAATGAAGCACATTAAGGTAATACAGAAGCCCTGCATCAATAATTCCAAGGAGTCCGGCTGCGGCGAATGCCAGGCATCCTGCCAGTCTGCCTGCAAGACTTCCTGCACGGTTGCAAACCAGACCTGCAAAAAGGAAGAAAACTGAAATAAGTTAGTGACTCGATATTACGGGCGTACGCTTTTTGTACGCCCGTATTACACATTTTCGGAGATGCAAAGGTATTAAATTATTATGTTACACACTTTTGAAGTTAACGGTATGTATCTTGTTCTGGACGTTGAAAGCGGTGCGTTGCATTCATTGGACAAAATGGCATACGATATAATAAAGGCAGAGAATGAGGGAACAAGTCCCTTTGATTTGCCGTATGAAAAAACAGAAATCGAGGAAGTATTAAATGAGCTTTGTGAGCTTAAAAATGCAGGTGCACTTGATACGCCCATGCCCGAAATGCCTTCGGTCATAAGCTCAAACGGTGTTATAAAGGCAATGTGCCTGCATATAGCACATGACTGCAATCTTCGCTGTAAATACTGCTTTGCGGAAACGGGTGAGTACAGGGGCGGAAGAATGCTCATGAGTGAGGAAGTAGGCAAAGCGGCACTTGATTTTTTGGTTGAACATTCGGGAAACCGTCATAATTTGGAGGTTGACCTTTTCGGCGGTGAACCGCTCGTAAATTTCGATGTCGTAAAAGCCGTTGTGGATTACGGCAGAGAGCTTGAGAAAAAGCACAATAAGAATATAAACTTTACCATCACCACAAACGGCGTAGCCTTGGACGATGAAAAAATAGAATATATAAACCGTGAAATGTACAATGTCGTAATAAGCATTGACGGCAGAAAAGAAATTCACGATATGCTCAGAAAAACGCCCAACGGCAAAGGCTCGTTTGACATTATCGTTCCCAATGCAAAGAAGCTCATTGAGCAAAGAGGGGATAAGGAATATTATATCAGAGGCACGTTCACAAGCAAAAATCTTGATTTTTTAAACGATGTCAAAGAGCTTGAAAGCCTTGGCTTTGAGCGTATATCAATAGAACCCGTTGTTTTGGACGACAGCGATGAGCTTGCGTTGAGGGAAGAGCATTTGCAGCGTATATTCAAAGAATATGAGGAGCTTGCAAAATATCTCAATGAAAAACGCACAAGCGGAAAGCACATTGTATTTTTCCATTTCATGCTCGATATGGGGCATGGTCCGTGCCTTAAAAAACGCATAAAGGGCTGTGGTGCGGGCGTTGAGTATGTGGCTGTCACACCTAACGGCGAGATATATCCCTGCCACCAGTTTGTCGGCGAAACGGACTATAAAATGGGCAGTGTTGTAACGGGTGAATTCAACAGAGAGATTCAGCACAGCTTTGAAGAGTGCAATATACTTACAAAAAAAGAATGCAGGGAATGCTGGGCAAAGTATTTTTGCAGCGGCGGCTGTGCGGCAAATGCTTATAAGTATAACGGCTCGATTTATAAGCCCCATAAGGTAACCTGTGAGCTTTTGAAAAAGAGAACGGAGTGCGGTGCTGCACTTTATGCTTTGAGCAAGGCAGAGGAATAAATGCTGTTATTTGAGCGTACAAAAAAATACGCTTGTGAAGATAATAAAGAGCGGTATCCCGATGGGATATCGCCGCTTCTTGCTTCTCTTTTATATGCAAGAGGAGCAAAAACAAAGGAAGAAATGCTTGCGTTTTTGTATCCTTCGCTTGATGACCTTTGCGATCCTTTTTTACTTAACGATATGGACAAGGCAAAGGCAAGGGTGGAAAAGGCAATACAAACCAATGAGCATATATGCATATACGGCGATTATGATGTTGACGGTATGTGTGCGGCATCAATACTTTTCCAGGCATTGAAAAAGGCAGGTGCTTCCGTATCGTATTTCATACCCACACGTAAGGATGACGGCTACGGAATGAGCGAGCATACCGTAAGAAATGTTGCTCAAAGAGGAACAAAGCTCATAATCACCGTTGACAACGGTATAAAATCGCTCAATGAAATAGAACTGTGCCGTGAATTGGGAATTGATGTTGTTGTGACCGACCACCATATGTGCGGCGAAGAATTGCCTGTTTGCGAGGCAGTGGTTTGCCACACGGTTCATAACAGTGTTTACCCGAATGATGATATTTGCGGTGCAGGGACTGCACTTAAGCTTGTGCATGCACTTTTCGGTGCCGAGGAAATGAAAAAATATATACCGCTTGCAGGCATTGCCACCATTGCCGATGTTGTGCCGCTTACGGGTGAAAACAGGGTGATTGTTGCATTTGCATTGAAAATGCTTGCAGCTTGCGAATGCTCAATAGGCGTAAGTACATTGCTTGAAAAAGCGGTGGGTAAAAAGGACGAATACACGACGGCGGATATATCATTCGGCTTTGCTCCGAGGCTTAATGCGGCAGGCAGAATGGAAAGTGCAAACATGGGCGTGGAGCTGCTTTGCAGTGAAGACGCCAAAGAAGCCGAAAAAATAGCACAAAAGCTCAATGAGCTTAATATGCTTCGTCAGGACGAGGAAGCATCTATCTGCAAGGAGGTTATCGAAACGGTGGAATGCTCGGATTTATCCGACACTTGCTCGATAATACTAAAAAGTGATAAATGGCACCCCGGAGTTATAGGTATTGCCGCATCGAGAATTACGGAAAAATACTATCGCCCCGCATTGCTTTTTTCACAGCATGACGGGTTTTTAACGGGAAGTGCAAGGTCTGTTCCCGATGTGGATATATATAATGCACTCGAAAAAGCAAAATCGCATTTTGTGCGTTTTGGCGGCCATGCCTATGCGGCAGGCGTAACTTTGGAAGAAAATGCGGATATTGACGAACTGCATAAGGCTGTTGATAAAGCTTTTTTTGAACAAAACCATATCGATATGTTCATACCCCGTAAGTTTTACGAGATAGAAACAGATATAGACGACATAACCGTGGAGCTTGTACGTGAGATAAATATGCTTGCCCCATTCGGTACTGCAAACCCATCCCCTGTATTTTTTGCAAGGAAGGTTATACCGTCAAAGCTAAAACGAGTCGGCAAGGACGGTGCACACCTTTCAATGCTTGTGCATGGCGGAAAAGCTTCATTGAAAAGCATCGCTTTTTCAATGGGCGACAGGTTTGATGAGGTTATGGACAGCGAAAGCATTGACATACTCTATTCTCCGTCGCTTGATACATTCGGCGGAAGATGCGGTATACAGCTTAAAATATCGGCATTGAGAAAATCCGACATAAGCGATGCGGAAGCTTATTTTGCAGGTCACAGTGACGATTTTAAAATGTCGCTTTTAAGCAATATTTGTTCAAAAGGAAGCGAGATTGAAAAGAAAACAGCGAAAGCGGACGCAGTGTTCGGCAAAATAAAAGAAAAAGCATGGGGAACTTTGGTGCTGTGCTTTACCGAAAAGGGTTGTGTGCAGTTCCAAAATGAGCTTACTCAAAGAGGGCTTTTGCACAGAACAGATACTTTCTTCTTTGGCAACAGGGAAACGCCTTGTCCGTATAACACGGCAGTGTTTGCTCCTGTTTTGGACAAGTTGAAAATATCAAGGTACAAAAATATCGTAATATATGATAAAGCACCTTTTGACGGTATGGTGCATGAAATATCAGGCAGGGCAAAAAATGCGGAAATTGTTTTTTGTGAATCCGATGAAAATGAGTGGCTTTCAAGCATAAAGCACACGGCACGGCTTCTTTTCAAGGGCAGGGACGGCATAATACCGTACTATCGAATGATGAAAGAGGCAGGTCCTATGTTTTACAATGAAGAAGAGCTTACACGAAAGCTGATGGACAGGGTGGATAATGCTGACGAGTGTGCGTGCCGCTTTGCCGTGAAGGTATGCACGGAGCTTGGATTTTTACAGACGACGAAAACGGGCGGTGTGGAAGTGGTTTTAAATCCAACGAAATGCGAGCTTGATGAGAGTACTGCATATGCCGCAATAAAGGCATTGGCAGAGTAAGAATAGCTGAAAAAGGAACGGAATAAGCTTTAATTTTTTCTTTGAGGAGAAGCAGCATGGAAAGACTTTTGGAAATGTGCCGATCAAAGTATTCCGATAAGGATTACTCGCTTATTGAGCAGGCGGCAATGTTTGCACGGGATGTGCATAAGGATCAGGTGCGTGAATCGGGCGAGCCGTATTATACGCATCCTGAAAGTGTTGCCATAATACTTGCGGACATGGGAATGGACGCTTCCACCGTTGCGTCGGGGCTTTTGCATGATGCCGTTGAGGACAGTGAAAACATAACCGTCGAGCAAATAAAAAAACAGTTCGGAAGCAATATTTCCGAGATGGTCGATGGTGTTACAAAGCTTACACGAACAAGCAAGATAGACCTTTTGGATAAGGAAGAACAGCAGGCGGAAAGCTTGAGAAAAATGTTCCTTGCAATAGCAAAGGATGTTCGGGTTGTTATAATCAAGCTTGCGGACAGACTGCATAATATGCGTACACTTGCATATTGCAGTGTTGAAAAGCAAAGACGCAAGGCAAGGGAAACACTTGAAGTATATGCACCGCTTGCACATCGTTTCGGTATGGGTGCAGTCAAGTGCGAGCTTGAAAATCTATCTTTTAAATATCTTTGGCCCGATGAATATAAAAAGCTCAAAGAAGATGTTGAAAAACAGCAGAATGAAAGAATGGCAACCCTCCATAAAGCGATGGAGGATATTTCAAGACATCTTCGTGAGATGGGCATTGAAGCACAGATAAACGGCAGACCTAAGCATTTATACAGTATTTATTTGAAACTCATGCGTCAGAATAAGACGCTTGATGAAATATACGACCTTATAGCTTTACGAGTAATAGTTAATACGGTAAGTGACTGCTATACCGCATTGGGCATAGTTCATGAGCATTGGAAGCCTGTGCCGGGCAGATTTAAGGATTATATCGCAATGCCCAAGGTGAATATGTACAGGTCATTGCACACCACGCTTTTCAGCGGTGACGGACTTCCCTTTGAAGTGCAGATAAGAACATCGGAAATGCACAGAGCGGCGGAATACGGTATTGCGGCACACTGGATGTATAAAGAGGGCAGGGGCGGTCAGGACGATTTGGACAGCAAGCTTGCATGGCTTCGTGAGGCGTTGGAGCTTGAAAACTATGCAAGCAATACAAGGGAGTTTGTCGATAATATCCGTAAGGATTTTTTCAGCGATTATGTTTACGTATTAACTCCCATGGGGCAGATAATCGACCTTCCCACAGGCAGTACACCGCTTGATTTTGCATACAGAATACACACAAATCTGGGCAACAGGGTGCATCACGCAAAGGTAAACGGAGCACTTGTAAGGCTTGATTACAAATTAAAGAACAACGATGTTGTGGAAATAGTTACTTCTACTTCGTCAGCTCCCAGCCGTGATTGGCTCAATATTGTCAAAACACAGCAGGCAAAGGCGAAGATAAGACAGTGGTTTAAAAAAGAAAACAGGGAAGAAAATATTCAGCGAGGCAAGGAGATGCTGTCCGAAGCGGCAAAGCGTCAGGGCTTGGTACTTACGGATATAACCAAGGAAGAATACTTTGCCGATATGCTCAAACGCTTCAACATGGCAGATATGGACTCGGTCTGTGCGGCAATAGGCTATGGCGGCATAAGAACGGGGCAGGTTCTGCATTATATGCTTGAACAGCGTCGCAAGGAAAGAAAAGCGGCGGAAGCGGCTTTGAAGCTTGAGCAGAAAGAAATATCGCAAAGAACAGCCATTGCAAACTCTCACGGAATAGTCGTAAAGGGTGATCCGAACATGACGGTAAGGTTTGCACAGTGCTGTAACCCTGTCAGGGGTGACGATATAATGGGCTATATAACAAGGGGCAGGGGTGTTTCCGTGCACAGGACGGACTGCCCGAATGCCGATGCACTTCGCTCGGATATAGAACGCATAATAGAGGTTGAATGGAGCGACAATGTTAAGTCATCATATACTGCTTCCATACAAATTCTTGCAAGCGAAAGAACGGGCTTGCTCATGGAGGTTTCACAGCAGATTTTGAACCTGAATCTTTCCATGAAGACGATGAATGCAAAGGCTGACGAAAACGATGATGTAACCATTCAGATATCGTTTGACGTTAAGGATACGGAACAGCTTAACACGGTTATAAAGAATCTTAAAAAGATACGCCTTGTAAAGGACGTATACCGTATGAATTTCTGAGATTGTAAACAGCTATAAAAGGGGTACGGCGTGAAAGTAGAAACAATAGTATCGGGACAGCTCGATGTAAATACATATGTTGTATCAAACGATGAAACAAAGGAATGCTTCATCGTTGATGTGGGCTGTGCCTCTTCAATATTGCGTTTTTTAAACGAAAAACAGTTAAAATGCACACACATACTCATAACGCATGGACATTTTGACCATATATTGGGCGTAGCGGAGCTTAAAGAAGCCACAAATGCAAAGGTGTGTATACACGAATACGATGAAAAAGGCTTGTATGATGAAAGGATAAATCTTTCAAGCATGGCAGGCTCGTTTGTTGCACCGTCAAAGGCGGATATAATACTTCGTGACGGTGATGAGCTTAAAATAATAGGCAAAAAAATAAAAGTCTTACATACTCCGGGGCACAGCATGGGCGGCGTGTGCTTTGTTATGGAAGATGAAAAAATAATTTTTTCGGGCGATACTCTCTTTAGACTTTCCGTGGGAAGAACGGACTTTGACAACTGCGATGAGAAAGCATTGTTTGACAGCATAGAGCAAAAGCTGTTTACGCTTGACGGTGATTATACGGTCTACCCCGGTCACATGAGAGCAACAACGCTGAACGATGAAAAAGCAAAAAATCCTTTTGTAAGAAGGAGGACTACTTCGCTGTGGTAACTCCCAAAAGAGTAATTCTAAATATTTCGGACAATGCCGGGGGCTTTGCAAACGATATAGCAGAGGAAATTCGCCTGTTCGTCGATATGACACAGGTGCTTTTTGAAAATGATGCCGAGCTTCAAGACGGTGATTTGTGCATAGCCCTGGAGCTTTTTGAAGAAGAAAATCAATACAGAGCGGTTGCAAAAAGCAACGATAAAGAGTACGAATACTCCTACAAAAAGGTATCGGGCAGTGAAATAGTACAGAAAAGATATATGAAACGCTGTGTAAAGGTTGCGGCGTTTCGTCTTATGTGTATGCTTTTCCCCGACATAAAGCACCCGTGGGGAAGCCTGACGGGTATTCGTCCCACACGTCTTTTGCGTGAGCTGTACGAAACGGAAAGCAATGCACTTTCGATAATGAAAAACGAGTTTGACGTGTCAAGTGAAAAGCTGTCGCTTGCAAACGAGATCGTTTCCGTTCAAAAACCCATAATGGCAGCACAAAGCGAAAACGATATAGATATATACATTGGCATACCGTACTGTAAAACACGCTGTCTTTATTGCTCGTTCCCGTCGGAAGTGAGAAGCAAAAAAACGGACATGGAGTTTTACATAAACGCACTTTTGAAAGATATATCAAACGGTGCGAAGATAGTGCGTGAGGGCGGATATAAGGTCAGAAGCATGTATATGGGCGGCGGCACGCCCACCGTGCTGAATGAGGACGAGCTTAAAAGAGTTTTGGATCATGCACTTATAGAGTACGGCACATACGGTCTTGAATTTACCGTCGAAGCAGGCAGACCGGATACCATAACAAAAGAAAAGCTTAAAATACTTTATGATAGGGGCGTAAGGAGAATATCAATAAATCCGCAGACAATGAACCGAAAAACGCTTGAGGTTATAGGCAGAAGTCATAACCCTTGCGATATTGAAAACGCATTTTCAATGGCAAGGGAAGTTGGATTTGATTGCATAAATGCAGACATAATAGCAGGCCTGCCGGGTGAAACATTGAGTGATTTTTTACATACGCTTGATGAAACGCAAAAGCTTGCTCCCGAAAATTTCACGGTGCATACGCTTGCAATAAAACGCTCATCACCCTTAAAAACCGTACTTTCAGAGCATACTCTTGCAGGGCAGGACGAAGCCGAAGAAATGCTCAAAGCAGGCTTTGAATGTGCGAAAAATATGGGCATGGTGCCGTATTATATGTACAGGCAAAAATATATGAGGGGCAACCTTGAAAACGTGGGCTATGCATTGCCCGAAACGGAGTGCATTTACAATATAGACATGATGGAGGAAACAACGAGCATAATGGCACACGGTGCGTGTGCAATGAGCAAACGTATATTCGACGGCGAGCACAGAGTCGAACGCATACCCAACCCCAAGGATATCGCAACCTATGCCGCAAAAGCGGATGTGCTTTTTGAACAAAAGAAAGAGCTGTTTTTAGCGGATAGATTATAAGCGGACAAAGAACGTACCTCGTCAGTGAGGAAATGCTATTGTTCCGATAAATACCGAAGTGTTGTTCCGATAGCGTTGATATTATTCCGATAACATGGTAAACTATCATGTAAAAAGAGGGGGCAGAAATATGTATATGACGGTGAAAGATGCTGCAAAAAAATGGGGTATCTCCGACCGACGTGTCAGAATTCTTTGCAGTGAGGGGAAAATTACGGGAGCATATCGGCAAGGGCGAGCATGGAAAATCCCGACCGATGCCGTTAAACCTATGGACGGAAGATATAAAACAACTGCTTCATTGCTTGATATTATAGATTCAAAGAAAGCGGAATCGGACAAAAGCAGACCGTTGAGCGAGGGCGAAGTTTCAAGGCTTTATGAGGAATTTGCCGTGGAATACACTTATAATTCCAATGCAATAGAGGGAAACACGCTTACCTTACGTGAAACGGACATGGTTCTTCGAGGATTAACCATAGATCAAAAACCGCTGAAGGATCACTTGGAAGCGGTTGGTCATAAAGAAGCATTTGATTATGTTTTGGAGCTTGTGAAAAATAATGTTCCGCTGTCTGAAACCGTTATTAAACATATCCATTTTCTTGTGCTGTCGGATAAGCAAAACGACAGAGGTGTTTACCGACGTGTTCCTGTTCGCATAATGGGAGCACAGCATCAGCCCGTGCAGCCGTATATGATACAGCCGGGCATGGAACGTTTATTGCTTGATTATGAAAAAAATACAGAGCATATTATAACAAAGCTGGCTCGATTCCATATCGAGTTTGAGGGAATTCACCCCTTTATAGACGGAAACGGCAGGACGGGCAGACTTTTAGTGAATCTTGAGCTTATGAAAGCGGGATATCCGCCCATTGACATTAAATTCACCGACCGTATGGCTTATTACAATGCGTTTGACGAATATTATGTAAAGGGCAGTCTTGCTTCCATGGAAAAGCTTTTTTCAAAGTATGTTGATCTTCGGTTGGAAAAGTATTTAACAATGCTGAAATGAAGTCAAGTAAAAGCTATGCAAAAAGCATTGCATACTTGTTTAAAACGGATAAAACTGATAAAATAAACGGATAGATAATTATTACACAATTTACATTACGGAGAGGTATACAAAGTGCAGTATCAAGCACCGAAAGGAACAAAGGACGTAACGCCGCTTGAAAGCTATAAGTGGCAGTATATAGAAGCAACGGTAAGGGAGATATGCGAAAAATTCGGCTTCCTTGAAACACGCACACCCGTTATTGAGCATACGGAGCTTTTTTTGAGGGGTGTTGGCGATACGACGGATATCGTCCAAAAAGAGATGTATACTTTTTTGGACAAGGGTGAGCGTTCGATAACTCTCAAGCCCGAGGGCACGGCAGGCGTTGCACGTATGTTCATTGAAAACAGTCTTTTCAATGAGGCACAGCCCACAAAGCTTTACTATCTCTATTGCCCCGTATTCCGTTATGACAAGCCCCAGGCGGGCAGACTGCGTGAGCACCATCAGTTCGGCGTTGAGGTGTACGGTGCACCGAGAGCCACAATGGACGCAGAGTGCATAAGTCTGGCACTTGAACTGTTTGAAAGAATAGGCATAAAAGGGCTTAAAGTAAAAATAAACAGCATCGGCTGCAAAGAGTGCAGACCGTCATATAACGCAAAGCTTAAAGAGTATTTTGCATCAAGAAGCGGTGAGCTTTGTACTACCTGCAGGAGCAGGCTTGAAAAGAATCCGCTTCGCATACTTGACTGTAAGGAAGAGCATTGCAAGGAAATATGCAAGGCTGCACCCGTAATAACAGACTGTTTGTGTGATGAGTGCAATGACCATTTCAAAGAATTAAAGGCGGCACTTGAAGCACTCGATATAGAATATGAGGTAGATCCGTTCATTGTTCGCGGTCTTGATTATTACACAAAGACGGTATTTGAAATCGTTGCGGAATTTGAAGGCTATTCGGGCACTGTTTGCGGCGGCGGAAGATATGATTCTCTTTTGGAACAGCTTGGCGGCCCCAAAATGTGCGGCGTCGGCTTTGGACTTGGCATGGAAAGACTGCTTTTAACAGCTGAGCTTGCAAATGCACCCATTCCCGAACGGGAGCGTCTGAATGTTTACATTGCGGCAATGGGCAGGGAAGCGGATATGTATGCTGTCAAGCTTGCAAACGGTTTAAGAAAAGCAAACATAAGTGCGGATACGGACCATGTGGGAAGAAGCTTTAAGGCACAGTTCAAGTTTGCAGGCAAGCAAAAGGCACGCTTTGTTGCGATAATAGGCGATGATGAGCTTGCAAACGGAATAATAAAGCTCAAAGACATGGACAAGAGCGAAGAATACACGGTACCGCTTGAAAATGCGGTAGAAACAATAAAATCTAAAATAGAGGAAGGTCAAAACTGATGGCAGAACTTCTTAGCGGTTGGAAAAGAACGCATTATTGCGGTGAGCCTACTCAAAGTGATGTAGGCAGTGAAATATTGCTCATGGGCTGGGCAGGCTCATGGCGTAATTTGGGCTCGCTTATATTTATCGGCCTGCGTGACAGAAGCGGCGTTATGCAGGTAGTGTTTGATGAAAGCAAGCTCGATGAAGAAACATATAAAAGAGCCGAAAGCATCAGAAGTGAGTTCGTAATAGCGGTAAAGGGTACACTCGTAAGAAGAAGTGAGGAGATGATAAACTCCAACATGAAAACGGGTGAGTTTGAGCTTATAGCAAGTGAGCTTAAAATACTCTCAGCTGCAAAGACGACTCCCATATACATTGAGGACGACCTTAACGCACAGGAGCAGTTAAGGCTTAAATACAGATATCTCGATTTGCGTCGTCCGTGTATGCAGGAAATGCTCCGTATGCGTGACAAGGTTACAAACATCACACGCAGATATTTTTCGGAAAACGGCTTTATGGACGTTGAAACGCCCATACTTTGCAAGAGCACGCCCGAGGGTGCAAGAGATTATCTTGTTCCCAGCCGTGTACACCCC
>JAZNWT010000102.1:0-17486 GCA_045593465.1 Clostridia bacterium | reverse complement strand
GAAGGCATCACACCTCCGGGTTCCGAAGCTATGGATCTTGCTGAACAGTTGGCAATGTTCATGGATGACCAGGTTGCTATGATGTGTGCAACAGTTGACTACGTAACAGAAATCCTCAAGAACGAGGGTTGGGATGCTAAGCTCGGTGTTGGTGCAATGCCCAACAACAACGGTGTTGCAGCTTCCTACGTTGGTGCAGACGTATTCATCATCCCCGCAATCGCTAAGTACCCCGCACAGGCTGGTATGCTTCTTGAGTACTTGCTCAGCACAGAGAGCCAGGTAAAATATGCTCAGGTTGTTGGTTTCACACCCGCAGTTAAGAGTGCTATGGAAGATCCCGCAATTGCAGACGATCCCGTACAGCTTGCATTCGCAAATGCACTTGAAGACGGTAAGTACTATGCAAAGGTATCTTGCTCCAGCGACATCACAGTTATTCTCCGTGAGAACATCCAGAGCTTGCTCGCAGGCGACATGACTCTTGATGAGTATGCAGCAGATGCAGAAACACGTATCAACCAGGCTCTTGCAGAAGCTGAATAATTAGATTTAAATCTGATTAACAAATTCTAAAAAACGGCGGCGGGATGTTTAGTCGTCCTGCCGCCAATTTGTTTCCCGTTTATAAAAAAGTTGGCATTGTGAGGTTTTTTGTATGATTGTTGCAAGTAAAAGGGAGAGATTTGGTTACTACCTCTTTTTATTGCCGGCATTTGTCGTCTTTAGCGTATTTATTTTCGGACCTATGCTCTATTCATTCTACCTTTCGTTGTGCAAGTATTCTCTTGTAACAACAAATGCAGCAGAATTTGTAGGGTTTAAGAATTATCTTGATCTTTTCAAGAACGTACAGTTCTTAACAGCTGTTAAGAATACTATGATATTCACAATAGCACTTGTTCCGCTCACACTTTTCGGCGGTTTGATGGTTGCTATGGGTATCAACAGTAAGCTCATCAAGTACAAGCGTTTCTATAAGATTTGCTACTACATTCCCTATGTTTCTTCAATGGTTGCAGTAGCTTACGTATTTAAGATTCTCTTCTCTAGCAGACCGGATGCTGCCATGAATGCACTTTTGGCATCTGTAGGTATTGCACCTATCGAGTGGTTGAATTCTGCTGACTGGGCAATGATTATCATTATCTTGCTTTCATTCTGGAAGCAGCTTGGTTATGTTATGATCATTTACCTTGGTGGCTTGCTTGCTATTCCTGAGGATGTTTATGAAGCAGTTTCGTTGGATCCTATCACAGGACCTACAATGCTTACAAAGATAACATTCCCTCTTTTGAAGCCTACCACGATGTTCCTTTTGGTTACAGAAGTTATCAACTCTTTCCAGATCTTTACCCCGGTTCATGTTATGACATCCGGTGGTCCTGGTATGGCTACAACAACTTTGGTTACACTGCTCTATGAAAAGGGCTTTAAAAACTCGAATATGGGTCAGGCAAGTGCGATTGCAGTTATAATCTTCTTCGCATTGTTGATTCTGAGCATAATTCAGAACAATATTGATAAGGAGTAAGGGGGTATTTAAAGATGAATTATAAAACGTTAAAAATTATAAAACGAATACTCCTTAACATTCCCCTTGCAATTGGTGCTTTCATTATGTTGGCTCCGTTGATTTGGATGGTTTCGTCAGCGATTTCTGCCAACACATTCATACCGCTTCAGTCTTTACTTCCCAACGGTGAAGTTACATTGGTCAACTTCAAAGAAGCTTGGTTCTTCCCCTCTGCAACAACAGAAGGTCTTACAATGGGAACATTCTTTCTGAACACTGCAATAATGACTGTTTGCATTGTTATCGGCGGTTTGTTGTTTGACTCAATGGCAGGTTATGTTATTGCTCGTAAAGAGTTCCCCGGCAGAACTTTCTTCGGCTTCCTGGCACTCTCTACGTTGATGGTTCCTTTCTATGTAACAGCTATTCCGCAGTACCTTATCGTTAAGGAGCTCGGCTGGATAAATACACTTACAGCTCTTATTGTTCCTTCCTTGGCTTCCGGTATGGGTATTCACTTGTTTAGATCACACTTCAGAAGTGTTCCCATCGAGCTTGAAGAATGTGCAAAGCTTGACGGTGCGTCAGACTTCCGTATTTTCTTCTCGGTTATGTTACCTATCTCAAAGCCCATTATCGGTACGATGACAACATTGAAGGCTATGTGGTCTTGGAACCAATTCCTCTGGCCCTTGATCGTTATCAATAATCCTAAGCTGTACACAATACAGCAGGGCTTGACATTCTTCCAGGGTCAGAATGTTACACAGTACGGTTACCTCTGTGCAGGTATGACATTGGCAATACTTCCTTTGTTGATAGTATTCCTTTGTATGCAGAACTTCTTCATTGGCGGTTTGACAGCAGGTGCTGTTAAGGGTTAATCGAAAAAATAAGGATAAAAGTTTAAAAGTATGGAATTATTTGCGGGATTTGATGGCGGCGGCACAAAGACACTTTGTGTACTCGCTGATGAAAACGGCAATATACTGGGCATAGGCAAAGGAGGCCCGTCGAACTATTTGTTCTGCGGCAAAGAGCTTGCAGCCCAATCTGTACGTGACAGTATTGAACAAGCATTTTCTAAAGCGGGTACAGCAATGTGCCCGCTTAGAAGTGCTTATATGTGCAGTGCGGCTACAGAAATATATTGCGGCGACAGTCATGTACCTTTTTTCTCAACCTGTATTGATACAGAACATCTTGTCTGTAACAGTGATATAGTCCCCGTATGGTACGGTGCGGTTCAGGGTGCACCTGCAATTATGACAATTTCGGGAACCGGTGCAGCAACTTATGCATGTTGGGATGATAAGTATGCAAAGGCGAGCGGCTGGGGTTCACTTATGGGTGATGAAGGCTCAGGCTATGATGTAGGTCATAAGGCTGTTCAGATAGCAACACGCATATATGATAAGCGTGAGAGCGATGATGAATTTTTAGAAGCAATATGCAAGCATTACGATGTTGAAACGCCGAGGGGCTTGCATAAGGTGTTCAGAAACGGTGACCAAAGGAGTTTGGTAGCATCTGCTACAATGCCTGTTTTCGAACTTTATCAAAAAGGAAATAAGACGGCTGAAAAACTGTTAAAATATGCTGCCGAAGAAATAGTTCTTGCAGTAAAAACGGCAGGCAGAGAAGCTAATTTTACTTCGCCTGTTCCGCTTATTGTTTCAGGCAGTTTGCTGCATAAAGACCGTTGCTTATACGGCATAGTTGAAGAATGCTTAAAGAATGAGGGCGGCATAGTTTCTCAAATGCTTCCAGCTCCCATGCATCCTGCCGTTGCGGCGGCTGCTATGGCACTTAATGAAGTAGGTCGAAAAGAAGCAAGTATGGCTTTGCTTGAGAAAGGAAAGTTGTTAGAACTATGAGAGTAGGCTTTTCACGTCAGGCAATAACGCCTGAATATTCGATGGGAATGGCAGGTTACGACAGACGAAACTTGCCTTCTTCGGGTAAATTGGATGATATTTTTGTATCCGTAATAGCAATTGAAGATAATTGCGGCAAAAAGTCGCTTTTTTGTTCGTATGATTTGCTTGGTTCCGATACGGGTATGTGTGAAAGGATAAGAAAAGCCGCTTTTTCGCGTTTTGGAATAGCTGAAAATTCTGTATGGGTAAGTGCAACTCATACGCACAGTGCTCCGGGAGCTATATTCTTCCGCAGAACGCTTGATGAAAATTACATGGAAAAACTCGTATCCTCAAGCGTGCAGGCCATTGCACTCGCCCTTGAGGATTTGTCATACGCAAATGCTTCGATTATCGGAGCATCTGTTAAGGGAATGGCATCGGTAAGAACCATGGACAGCACGGAAGCAGGGAACTTTGCTATGCCTGCCGATATGATTCTGTTTGAGCGTGAAAACGGGAACAACATAGTATTGAGCCGTTTCGTATGCCATCCTACGGTTTTGAATGAAAAAAACACTTGCATTTCACGTGATATAGTCGGCGGCTGTGCAAGAAAGTTTGAAAATGGTGAACGCACGGTATTTTTGAACGGCCCATGTGCCGATATTTCTACTCGCTATTCAAGGCGTGAATCCACACCTTGTGAAGTCGAGAGACTCGGCGGAATTTGGGGTGAAGCACTTAATTGTGCTCTTGAAAGCGGCGAGAGAAAGAGCATAGAGATTGAACTCTCTTCCGATATACAAAAGCTTTATATGCCGCCTGCAAAATTCTTTTCCGGCGAAGAAAAAGAAAAGCTTATGGCAAGCCTCAGAGAACGTATGGAAAACGCAAAGGACGAAGGTGCACATAGGGAATATAACTCACGTCTTGCGGTTTTGGAAAGACCTACTTACGGCACAGCCGAAGGCAGAGAGATTTTCGTAACATATTTTGACCTTGGCGAAGTAATAATTGTCGGCATACCCTTGGAAGTAAATTATGATGTCGGCGAACGCTTCAAGGCACGTATCGAGGAGGCTTCGGGCAAGAAAGTTTGGATAGCTTGTTATACGGGTGGTTATGACGGCTATTTACCGTCAGGCAGACCTTTGGACTTTGACAGCAGCTATGAAGACTTGGCTGCTATATATACAAGTGATGCAGAAGAAATATTATGGAGGAGCATAGAAGAATGCGTATCAAGGAATCGGAATTAACTCCGCTGAATGAGATGATCGCTCGCTTGGAGAAGTATGTAAACATGGACTCTCCGAGCGGCGAGGGAGAATGTATAAACAAGATGAACCGTGAGCTTCAGAAGGAATTTGAAGCAGCAGGTTGCAGAGTTACGCGTCATGAACGCAAGGGCGGTGACCTTTTGGAATGCCGCATAGGAAACGGCGAAAAGCAAGTATTGCTTATAGGTCATATGGACACTGTTTTCCCGACGGGTACTGTTCAGAAACGTCCGTTTTCGATTAAAGACGGAAAAATGTATGGCCCGGGCGTTCTTGATATGAAGAGCGGCGTGCTTATGATACTTGATATCATGAAGTACTTTAACGGCAAGCTTCCTGAGGATTGGAGCTTGTGTGCGTTGCTTAATGCGGACGAAGAAATCGGCTCTCATGAGAGCATGGATAAGATAATGGAGCTTGCAAAACAGTCAGTAGCCTGTTTCTGCATGGAGCCTTCAAAGCCGGGCTTTGTTACGGTTGCAAGAAAAGGTCTTGCTACATTTAAAATCAGAACGTACGGAAAAGAAGCACACTCCGGCGTAAACTATCTTATAGGTGCAAGTGCGATACAGGAAGTTGCCCGCATTATAAACGACCTTTATAAGCTTCGTGATGATGAAAAGGCTATTTCCGTTAATATCGGAACAATAGAAGGCGGAAGCGGCGGCGGAAAAGGTAAGACAAATATTGTAGCAGGGCATGCCGAAATAGGCGGCGAATTCCGTTGCTATGATGTAGATCTTTTGGACAGTCTGATAGAAAAGCTTAAAGAAATATGTGCAGTACCGAGTGTTGAAGGCACAAGGATAGAGCTTGATGTGATAGCAAAACGTCCTCCCATGAAGCAGGACGAAAACTCAAAGAAGCTTCTTGAGGCAGGTCAGCCCATAGCTTGTGAGCTTGGCCTTGAGATGGTAGGCCGTACACATGGCGGCGGAAGCGACGGCTCATATGCCGCATCTGTTGGTACTCCTGTTATTGACGGTTTTGGTGCCGAGGGTGAATTCTCACATTCATCCGATGAATACGTAAGGATTGACACACTCGTTGCAAGAACGATGCTGTGTGCCGAATTACTTTGGAAAATCATTGAAGGAGAAGTATTATGAACAAAGAATATTTGCAAAACATCAGAAACCTTTTGGACAAAATGGAAGCAACGCAGTGTGACACAATAGACGCAGTAGCACAGGCTTGTGCAGATTGCATTAAGGATGGCGGATTGCTTTACTTCTTCGGTACAGGCCACTCACACATGATTTGTGAAGAACCCTTCTACCGTGCAGGTGGTCTTGCAGCAGTTTATCCCATTCTTGAATCAAGCCTTATGCTTCATGAGGGCGGCAGCAAGAGCAGTATTTATGAGCGTCTTGAGGGTATCGGCAATATAGCTATAGCTCAGAATGGCGTAGGTAAGGGCGATGTAGTTTTCCTTATCTCCAACTCAGGTAGAAACTGTGCTTGCATCGATGCAGCACTTGAAGCTAAAAAGCTTGGTGCAACAACTGTTGCCATTACTTCGCTCAATCATTCAAACGGCGTTACATCCCGTCATCCTAACGGCAAACGCTTGTTTGAAGTATGTGATTATGTTCTTGACAATGGCGGCGTTATCGGCGATGCATGCATAAATCTTGATGGCTTGAATGAGAGCATAGCTCCCACATCAACAGTTATCGATGTAACCATGGTAAATATGGTAATCGTAAATACTGTAGAAAAGCTTTTAGCTATGGGCGTAACACCTCCCGTATTCACAAGTGCTAACACGGATAAGGGTGACTCGGCTAATAAGTCCATAATCGAAGAGTACAAGAAGAGAGTAAAGATACTGTAATTTAAAATATAAAAAAAAGCGGTGCGGTTCATAAATTGAACCGCACCGTTTTCAATGGAGAAAAAGAAGAAAAAGTGGTTAGAATTTATCGCTTGAAGTAGGGTCGTTCAATACTCCGAAACCTACAAGTACAGCAATTACAAGTTCCACAATGGTATCCCAACCGGGAATATCATAGTTAAACCAATTCTTGGCGACAAAGAGTATCAATGCACCTATCGATGTCCAAACAACGGGTGACTTGAGTCTGTTTTGAATAGTATTCGTTTTCTTTTCCATATTTATAATCCTTTCTGTATTTTAAAGTCCGAAATGTCCCATAATCAGCCCTGCTATCGCTCCTGCAATGACGCTTATGAGAGCGGTAACAACGCTGTCCCAACGTTTTCCCGATGCTCCTTCAAGCACACGGAGACGTTTTTCGTGGTCCGACAGCTCATGAAGAGCTGTATCAAGCTTTGTATCTATCTCCGTAAGCTTTTTGAGCATATCTTGAATCTCCTTTTCGTAGTTCATGTTACATCTCCACCGCTTAAACCAAGCAGTTCACGCATATTTGCGTCATATATGCCGTATGTGAGCTGTTTTGCTCTTTCTTGGAACAATCTCACAGCCTTATCGGTATTCTTGCCGTATATACCGTCAGCTTTAGTACTTCCGACATCATATCCCAACATTATAAGACGCATTTGAAGTTCTTTGACTTCATCTCCTCGCATATAGGGTTTTTCTTTAAGATAAAAGCAGTTGTCGCCCATGTTTTCCTGCTGTGGCGGTTGTGCGTTTACAAGCGGCATAAAGCGACCGTATCTGTTCCAATATGAAGTGCCTGATGCATTTATATCACGTTCAACAACGCCTACGTCACGCCCCATGCACTCAATAACTTTGTTGCTGCCAACGTATACGCCGACATGATGTATTTTTGTTCCGTTGTGACGGAAAACAAAGTCACCGGCTTTAAGCTCGCTTCTTTTTATTTCCTCACTTTTTGCAAACAGACTGCGTGAGGACATATCACTTTTGATGATACCGTTTTTCAAGAGCCAATAAACAATTAGCCCGGAGCAGTCATATGCGGCAATAGGCGATATTCCTTTTGCTTTGAGCTTGTTCCAGAATGTGATAACACGTTTGACTTGCTTTTCGTTATTACTTTCACGTTTCCTTATCCATTCCTCGGTTATGTCGGTTTCACCCTGAGCACCCCAAACATATATGCTCCTGTCTACTTGGGCGTAAAGAAACTCTAAAAACTTTTCAATCATGAAATTACCTCCTTTCGGTTTAAAAATCTATTTTTCTGTATTGCCATGCCTGAACTATCGAATCCTCTTCTTCTATCCAATAACACATTGCAACATATCCTGTGGGAGTATCGGGCTCTGTATATATTACAGGTTTATATCCCTCTTGTATCATTTGCTCTGCAAACGGATTAAAATGTTGCATGTCATCTGCCGAAATAAGAGGATTTGATGCAAATTCAAGACCGTCATCGGTTAATTTTGCATAATTCATAACGAATATCTCTCCTTATCAATAGTGTAATTTTGCAGTACTTCAGCACTGCTTAAAGCCTTGTTGTAAAAGCGTGCGGCATACAGCCTTATGTTTTCTTTCGGAGCGGAATTTTCACCGTTGTTGTAACCCAGGGCGGCCTGGATAGTTTCCAAAACAGCTATGTTGGTCTGCCGTGCTTCAATTAACTGTCCATCACAATAGACAGCTATTTCTTTCGGCGGTTTAACAACTACGGATATAAGGTGTACCGCATCCTCTTCGGATTCAAACTCGAATAAGTTGCGGATACCTTTAACTCTTATGTTTACGCCGTTTGGAGTTCGTGAAAAATTAAAGTTTGAGCTGTATGAGCCGGTAATCGTGTAGAAGTTCATGTTTGTAGTTGCTGATTTGCTTACCGTTGTGCTTAAAAGATATTCCAACGTAAAGTCGGGGGATACGGGCATCTGAATCCATGTACTGTTTCTCGTCCCCGGATCGTAGGTTATATAATTGCTGTGCCATTGAGCACCTAAATCCAAGGTGAGTGAAAGATTGTTTTTATTGGGTGAAAGATCATACCAATAGGTGGTCACATCCGAGTGACCGCTTCCTGTATTGTTAATACCGTCATAATGAACATAAAGCCCGTTTTTAACATAATCATTACCGCCAATCAGTGTTCTTCGTCTTTCAAGCGTACGGCAAAGCACGGTCATACACCTCGACTTTCCCAAGCCCATCTTTTATTGAAACCTCATAGGTCTTATTGGGCAAAAATTCCGGTGGTGTTCCCCCTGCCCAGCGTATGGAGGCAGGCACGGAAACACTTATGCTGTCCGATGAATCAAAATAGAGCAAGACACTGTAATGATCATCAGGCAATGCATCGTTTGTTACGGTAAGCTTTTCGAGCGTTCCGAGGTGGTATTCACAGCTATCTTTTAGTGAAGTTAGAGTCTTATCAGTACCGAATATCATGTCTTCTATTCTTGAAACTTGAGTTGCATTAGCCGCATATTCTACATCTAAAAAGCAAGTAGCATCTGTCATTAAGGATTTTGCATAAAACTGAGGTAATTCGATGGGTGAACTGCCCATTACATCAGCAAACTCTTTTTCATAGTAGACAGTTATGGGGGTATCAGTAGCGTAATGTGCTCTAAGCAAAGCTTTCCACGTGTCGAGATTCGGATAAGCTTCAATATCGGGCGGGCGTATGCATAATTCGTCATCATGCACACAGCAGCCTGTTATTGCATTTGAAGAATTGATGGCTTCTCTGTTGATATAAGGTACGCATTCAAAATGTGTGCAAACACTTTCGGCAAGATTTGAGGCCGCTTTATCAAAAGTAGGAAGCGGCATTGAAAAATAAGGAGCATCTGCATCTACAAGCGTCCAATCCTCATCACCTGTGAGTACTAAGGAAGCGATGTTAATCTCAAGCTTGCCCGTCAACAGGTCAAATTTATCACGTGCAATATTTAAACCGCGTATCTTCGGCATACCGCTCAAAGAAATGGCAGTGGATGTGTTTTCGGCATTGAATGCAAGTAAAACCGACGGTTGAGGGAATATAATACTTGCAGGATTCGATGGCGAGATATCCGCAATTTCATCTTCTTTTAGCATTGACCAATGACCGAGCAGTTTGCAGCTGAGTATTCCTCTTTCAAGCTGTATGTTTTTCAAGACAGCTGTTGTGCTTAAAATTCTTCTTGAAACATATGGGATACGGTTTGCCAAGTTTTCAACATCATATACTGAAGGAGCATATAACAGCTCTCGTGCTTCAGACGGTTCAACGGTTGTAATAACGCCGTTTTCACCCGTGAATACAGGAAGATTTTCCGTTGTTCCCATTGCACCGTTTGATGCTATATTTCCGTGAGTATGCAAGAAAGGAGCAGCAGTTACATCTTCCCAAGTGAGTTTTTGCCACTCAAATCCCAACTCTGAACGGTTGGTACGCCTAAGTACTGTATAAAGCGGTGCTTTGTTCATAAAAATATTCATATCACAGCAGTATGTAATACTTAAGTTCAAAGGAACATCAGCTGAGAAATTAAAGCTGCTTTCGGATTCCGATGAGGGAATAAGCAAAAGCATTTCTCCGTTATTGGTGTATCCGGGATATAAGCGTTCGTAATATACTTGAAGTGGAGTCCCGTTAGCTGCCCAGCTTTTTAAAGCGGTAACAAATTCATCAAGTGTTTCGTATTCGCCGTTCTGAGGACGTATGCGTATTTCGTCCTGCATTATACAGCAACCCTTTAGGTTGTTAAATTGTTCTACCGAGTCTCCGAATTCAAATGTAACTGCCGGAAAGTGTGAGCATATCAGGGCAGAATAGTTTTTTGCAAGCTCCGTAAGGGGAGCAGCAAAATAATTGGCATTTCCGTAGTTGTTGGTAACAAGATGCCAAGCTTCACTACCTGTAAATACAGCACTTGTAATGTTGTATGTTATGTCTCCGGAAACCAAATCAAATTTATCCGATGCAAAATTTGAAATACCGGCAAGTTCAATTGGTGCAAACCGGTATGACTCGGATTGCTTGCCGTAAGAAACATTTACAGCGGATGTTAGGAGTGGCTCGATGCTGTTAACGTTCGAAGCTGAAACAGGAGCACTCTCATTGCTTCTTGTGATTGTGCAACTGCCGGAAAGTATGCATTTTCGGATTTTGGAACCTTTGTGTGCATCGCTTAGTATTACATTTGTTCCCGAAAGCGTTTTTAGAAACGGTGGAGTTAAATCATCGGGAATTGCCGAAATTGCTGTTTGACACTGATTTGCCGCAAGTGATGCATTTGCTGCTGCAGTGTTTGCTGAGTTTGTTGCAGACTGTATTTCTTTTTCTGCCTTTTTTACATCGCTTAAAAGGTCGGTAAGCAACGGAAGCTCAGGTGAAGCGGATGCGGTTTCATCATCGAAAATGGGTTTCCTGCAATGAAAATTAAATTTTGAGCTTGTTATCAGCGTCGAGAAATTCTCATCCGAAAATATCTGTATCTCACACTCTACCATGCCGGGTGCAACAGATGAAGAATACAATTCTATTTCAAGCTCACCCGAATCGTTTACTGTTATGCCACGGTTATTGCTGCTTTGCGAAGAAGACATACCGTCACTGCGTAAAAAGACTGCTTGTATAAAGCAGTCTGAAAAATCAAGTGTTTTTCCTGAATCCGTCATATGCACTCTGATAATATTACCGGTATCACCTTCAACTACAGTAAATTCGGGCGTTGAGACGCTGTGGCAAATATCAAGGTAAACTTCAAAAGTCTTTTTTATTATGCTTGACATGGTTACCTCCTCTTATAATTGAATTCTCCGTTAGGCCCGAGAAGCCTCAAGTATTGATCTTCACCGAGGGAATCCAAGAGTCGGTCACGTCTTACTTTCCAGTATTCGTTGCTGGAAGTAGCAAGTAAACGAAGCTGTTCACGTTTCAAGCTGGAAAGATACATTAAACAGTTTTCGTATGAAATAAGGTCCGGCAGTTCATAAGTTGAAGAACTTTTCTCTGAACTTTCCGTCTTTTTGGAAGAAGACGATGATGACGAAGACTTAGAAGACGATGATGATGACGAAGAAGACTCGGATGAAGCATTCAAAAGTGCGGCTTGCTGATCCAAAAATGCCTGATAAAGCGTTTCTGCGATGGATAAAGCTGTATTTTGAACATTCTGCTTTGCTTCGGCATTGAATTTTTCGGCTTGCAGTTCAAGCTCACGGTATGAGAGCATTGCGTCGTACACACTTTTTGCAAGAGTTGAGGCGTAATCTGTTTCATATTTGGCAATATCGTCGCTCACATCGTCTTGTTCGCGAGCTTTCATGGAAGTTACAAACGTGGAGCTGCCCATACCTCGTGCAGCAGCATCCGCATCTATTTCAGCCATATTGCTTCTGCCTGCTTGTTTGCGTTCGTCGATTGCCGTGTCATATGAGGGACGCAGAAATTCCGAAATATCCGCCGCAACTTCGGATTTTGTCGGAACATCTACATCAAGCGTGGGAACAGTCATGGTTGACAGTATCGAATTGTAATACTCCCAAAAGGTTTTCGGATCAGAAGTAATATTTGTTGAGCTTGAATTTGAGCTTGAGCTCGTGTTCGTGCTTGTATTGGTGTTAGTGTCGGTAGTGGTGCCGGTATTTGTATTGTTGTTGGTATTTGAGTTTCCGTATACCTTATCATAGGCGGCCTGCGTCTTCGGTCCCCATATTCCGTCAACCGTAACACCAAGCTGTCTTTGATATTCTTTTACTTTTTCGGAACTGGTTACATCCGCAGGCGGAGTATAGCCCTCAAGATAGTATTTTGACATAAGTTTTAAACCTCCTTAAGTATTTTCAAGTGCTTGTATCCTTTGAGAAAGGTCATCAATAGCTTGAGTAAGTATAGTAAAGTTTTGATTCAGGCAATTTTCATTTGCTTTTATGTCATCGTCGGATACATTTGCGTTTGAGGTTACTGAAGGAAAGGAGAGTTGTATATAGTAGAGTGCTCTCATATCTAATGCCATTACTCACTTCGCCTCCATTTCTCAAACAAAATTTCAATTCCACCGTCAACAGAAAAATTGCCGCCGTTTTCGTTGCAGAATTTTACAGACATTGTTCTGCCTTCATTTTTCAGCGGAAATTCTATAATATCCTTATTGGATTCATTCAGCTGTATTGAGTAGGTATCCGTATGTCCGTCAATAGTAACATCTGCTTTTAAACACGAATTTGTACTGCTGCTTCCCGAAAAAGCGAGCGTCCTCAAAGCTTTAACGGATGTTTTATCCAATAGATCCGTGCGTGGAGTTTTCCACCATGCCTCAATAGGCTTTCCGTCATAACTGTCACCCTCATTGAAACCGAACACATAACGCAAGCTGTTGTTTATCATCAAAAGCTTAGCTTCGGTAGCATGGATATCGGCAACGTAAAAGCCTCGGCGTATCATGTATGAGCCTCTTAACGGATCATATTCTATAATCGCATTTGTAGTAGAGTAATCATCTTCGCAAATTGTGAAATAAAACTTGCCGTCATGATACGTACCTTTTGAACTGAAGGTGTAGCTTCTTTTAAGGATCTCTTTAATGTAGTCTGCGTCTGCTAATCGCCTGACGGTTACACCGTTGAAAGAGCACAATCCGTCACGAGTTAAAAACACAAGCGAATCTCCATAAGGAACTATCGCAGTATGAGCAGGAGAGTGAAAGGTCGCGTCTACTTTTTCCACGGTGAAGTTTGATGGTCTGTCGCCCAAAAGACGGTATAATCCGTGCTTTTTAAATATAAGAAGCTGATTGCTCATGGCATGAATAGCAACTATCGGGTTATTGCTTGTGCTTCCTATTTCGGTATGACCGCCTTCCACGTTTACGGAGTCTGCATCGCTACGCCAGTCCTCGATACTGCGTGTGTCGCCGGGAAGCTTTGACCAGTAAAGACGGTTGGGATAGGTGGGGTTTCCGGCTGAAAAAAGTCTGCTTTTATACATATCGAGATATAACACGGTTTCACTGGAAAGCTTTTCACTGCTTCCGAACAGCGACACGCTTTCACCGTCGTATTTGAGCATTTGTCTTTCTCCGCAGCCTATCAGCAGATAGTCGGTTGTGCCTATCTTTGCTTGTACAAAATCAAAAGTGGGATTTGCAAGCTGCTTATATTCATACATCAGCGTCCAGGAAGTACCCCTTGAAGCATAAATACCTCTGTCAGTTAATACGATGTATTGAAGAACACCGTCAGCACCTTTAAATGTGGTCATTCTGTATATTGGAAATGTGCCCGTTACAGGGTTTGGAATATGACGAACATAGCCTTTTGCAACCTTTAGATTACCGTTTTCGGTATCTACATTACACGCATCGGCAGAAAAACAGCTGTTAAGCGAATTTTCGTTTTTGGACTGGTTTATACCGATGAATGTATCAATTCTGTATTGACTTCTTCCCAAGGTCATCACCACCTGTTCAAAAGCTTATAGTTTTCTTTGCCGCCCAAGTGCGGACGTATGCTTTTTTTGCCCGCTTCATACATTTGAAAATATATGTTTGAGCCGCGTTGTACAGAAACCTCACCCGAGCTTCGCTCTCTTGCGATAACATAGCAAACTATAAGCGAATGGTAGCGTTTTGGGATTTCGGGTTCATCCGATCCCGATGAAAGAGTACCGGGAATATAAATGTAGGTTACTTTTACCGTATCAGATGAAGGAAGTGAGGGTATGCATATTTCGTCGGATGAATCGCCTTCCCTGAAAAAAAGAAGGACATCATCTTTTTTTACCGATAAAACCTTAACACATTGACGAGGAAGGGTGCGTATATCGAAAACGCCGTTTATAACGGTGATGCTGTCGGTTCGTCGGGGCTTTATGACGGATGCAAGGTCGATTATCGCTTCATCTGCAAACCTTGTCAGCTTGTCACGCCAAATTTCAAGCGTTTGTGCGTCATGACCTCTGTCAAGCTGAGTTAGTGACGCAACGATTATATCGTTCAGTGTCATATATCGTCCTCCTTATAAAAAATGAGTATCAGGAAGACAGCTTTTTGCCGCTTCCTTTTTTATATGCCTTTGTCTGACGGTCGCTGAGTATGCTTATATTCTCATTTGCGGCTATAAGCTCCGCAATGCTTGAAGGTACCATTACCTCAACACCGCGTGGTATTCTGAAAAAGTGACCGTTTATTCCGCCCTCCCAAGGGATATCACTGTTGCCGTCATGAGCTTTGATTATAAGCTTTACCTTCTTTTCGGCTCTGAGGTTTTCGCCCGTTTTACCGCTTATTTTGTCTATTTCAGTATCCGTGATATATTTCATTGTGATTGCCTCCTTGTTTTATGATTTAAAAATAAACAAGCCGCTCATTACGAGCGGCTTGATGTGAAAAAAAGTTTATGCACTTACTGCGTGTTCTATTCTGAGTATCCACAAATCGTTGAGGATTGTTGACGCATACGCCGCAACCTTAGCACCGACAGTACCTCTCTGATTGAGGGGATCTGCAGTGCCGGAGCTTCCCTGGGGCTTTATGATGATTTCAAGAGCACCGTTGCCTTCAACATCAACAACACCGTATGCGTCCTTGCCGAATATCAATGTTGCATGAACATCCATGGCAGCAAATGTGGTCGGATCCAATTCACCGGCATCTTTGCTGTATACGATATCTCCTACAGTCATTGTGACAGGGGATGTTAATACCAATGTGTTCGTATCGGCTTCATATGACGATACACCGCTCTGCTTACCGTTTATGAAAATCATATTACCGGGGCTGGAGTAATAAGCAAGCTCTTCCGGTGTCGGAGGATTTTTAAGCTTAAGATATTCGGATTCGGTTGCAGAAGTTTTTACAGCATTATAAACACTCTGCTTGAAGATCTTAGCTTCTGTTGATTCAACAAATACAACACCGAAAAGACGGCCTATTTCACCGCTGTATATCTGCTCTGCATTGGAATACTTTGAAACATCCTGCCAAAGCTGGTCATTCTGCAAGTCATAAGTGGCTTCGGGTGAACAGATACACACAAAGTGAGGCTTTCTGGAACCGTCGTTAAACGGACGTGCTTTTGCACGCTTCAATGTGCGGACAGCCTTACGTATCTCATCAACGGTAAGCTTGTCCGAAGATGTAAGCTCAACTCTTGAAGTTTTACCGTTGGCACGCTGAACGTTTGAACCGCTGCACATTGCATCACGGGTTACCCATTCAACAACTGTACCGAGCTGTTCACCCAAAAGCTCTGCACTGTCGGAGATTACCTGGTCGTATGCTGTGAGGTCGAGCAAATCGCTCACTTCCACGTAAGCACCGTACTGATTGACTGAGGCTTCAATTCTGCTCTGCGAGAGTGCCTGACCGCTGGGTGTTACACCTTCCTCCAAAGCTTTAAGTGCATTGTTTGCATCAAACACATTCCATCTGCGGAACTCAACACGTCTGCCGCTGTTGCGGGGGATGGGACGCATCTGACCGAATGACGCGTGTACAAATCGTGTTTTTGCACTTTCGAGAAGCTGTCTGTCATAATATGTTTTGTTCAATCCTGTTGTTAATTTGCCTGTGCTTGAAGTTGTGTTGATATAACTCATATTGTTTTCTCCTTATATTTGATTTCTTAGATTTTTACCTTGATTCCGTCGTTTGCCGCCTTTTTGAGTCGCTTGCTGAGCTCACGGAATTGCTGGGACGACATATTTGCGTAATCGGTGTCGGGGGAGGCAGAAGAACTGCTCTTTGTAGAAGAAGGAAGAGCCTTTCTTGTTAAAAGCTTTTCCATTATTCTCTGTTCCGCCTTTGCTATGGCATCTGCATCGTTTTGATTCGTATTTACTTGGCTTTTCTGCAAGTCGTATATGCGAACAGCGGCATGTGTGGGCATATTATAAAGAAGCTTTATGAATTCAGCGTCCCCGATATATTCCTCGATCTTGCTGTTAAGTTTTCCTGCTTCCTGCAAATGCACAAGGTCATTTGCAGCCTTTGCACTTAGTGCCGCAAGCCCCACGGTGCTGTTGTCGGTATATCTGCCCAAAAACAGCTCGGCGGCAGAATCGGAATCGAGCTCACCTGAAGCGGTAAGCTGTTCGATAACTGCTCTGCCTATTTGCAAAGCAACCTCGTCGGATATGATTTGTGAATTTGAAGTATCTGAAGATACAGTATCGATTTCTTCATCAATACTGTCATCAACAGCATAACCCATTAGTTCGAGGTCCTGCTCTATGACGGATTTTTCTTTCTTTTTATTTTTCATTTATTCTCCTGTATCGGCAAAAGCTATGCTCCGGATCATGTTTTTAACCGATGTGCCCGTTTCGGCCGGCATCGCCAAAAATAAAAAAGGCAAAAAAAGAAAACGCACAGTTTCCTGTGCGTTCCTGCTTTTTTCACCGTACCCATTATAAACCGAGTGAATCTGAATGTAAAGTGCAACTTTAATGCACAAAAATTGCGTAAAAGTTGCGTGGGGCTATGGACAAGCGAAAAAAAGAATGTAAAATACATATAGTAGTATATTCGGAGGTTTATAATATGAAAAGGTTTATTGCTGTTGCTTTGGCATTGATTATAGGCTTATTTGCCGTTGCAGGCTGTAAGGAAGTTAAAGAGGGTATGGAGGAAGTCGATATATCATTTATAAATGTTGGCGTACTCAATGGCTATAACGGCGTAGGCATGGCCGGAATAATCGATTCAAACAAATGTAAAGAGGTCAAAGTTGCCGATACTGCCGATGAAATAAAAGAAATGTTCGTAAACGGCGATGTGGATATAGCCGCAGTGCCGCTTAATCTTGCCGGTAAGCTTTGCAACGAGCTTGAAACCAATATAAGAATTTTTGCCGTTACAAACCTCGGCGTAATGCATATAATGGACAGCACAGGTAAGGTGAAGAACCTTTCGGACCTTAACGGCAAAACCGTTTATGCTACAGGAAAAGGACTTACGTCGGAG
>JAZNWT010000101.1:0-12804 GCA_045593465.1 Clostridia bacterium | reverse complement strand
ACGCAGATATATGTTGTATCATTTCTTGTGACGGCAAATACGCCGCAATAACCGGCTTCGTTTGATGAGCCTGTCAAAACACCCATACAGCCCGACAGATAACGCACAAGCTTATTCGGGTTTGCAAGCTCGGTTTCCCTGCCGTCCTCGTGAGTTATGCTGTCATAGAACAACGATGAATAGCTTTTAAATGTTTCGCTTGCAATAAGTGCCTTGGCAAGGAGCATAAGCTCCCTTGCACTGAGCTTTACATCACTTCCCATTATGTCGGGATACGAAGCATCAACGCCCAATTCTTTCAGTCTTGTATTGAGCTTATCAACAAATGCGGCTTCACTTTGGTAAAGGCTCTCACTCAATGCATACACTGCGTCCGACGCACCTATCATGACAGCAGATTTTAAAAGCAGCTCGGCTTTTATTTTTTCACCCGACTCCAAAAATGCCGATACGCCGCCGAGTGATGCCGCTTCACGGCTTACGGTTATCTCATCGTCCTTTGAAATCATTTTATTGTCAAATGCTTCACACACCAACAAAAGCGGTGCCATTCTCAAAAGTCCCGCAACCGACAGCTTTTCATCGGCGTCTTTTTCGGAAATGACCGTTTGAGATACGCTTTCTGCAAGCAAAAAGCTCTTTGCCGACTCTGCATCGAAATATTCGGAAGTATCCGCAAAGCACGGTATGCATACCGTAAAGACCGCTACTGCTGCACAAAACAGTGCTATAATTTTTTTGAACATAAATAAAGCCCCTTTACACTTGCTTGTTTAGCATTTTATGTAAATGAGGCTTTAATTATTCTTTTTTGCAGTTATGCTTTTTTAAGCGATTTTACAAAAGCTTCGCTCGGCGTAACAAACGCAGTATTATTTTTCAGATATATTACCATGCCCGCTTTTGCTCCCGACGGTTTTTTGACGTTTTTACGCTGTGTATAATCGACCGCAACACTTGCTCCGCCCTTTTGACTGCTGTAATATGCCGCAAGCATTGCCGCTTCATACAACGTCTGCTTTGAAGGGGCTTTTGATTTTATTATTACGTGTGAAGAAGGTGCATTCTTTACGTGCAACCAATAATCCTCGCTGTCAGCTATCGAGAATGTCAACGCATCGTTTTGCTTATTGTTCTTGCCCACATATATGAGCGTACCGTCACTTGCATAATACTTTAAAGGCTCGCTCGCACTTCTGCTTCGCTCTTTTTTGCCGTTCTTCTGTTCTTTTATATAGCCGCCCGATAAAAGCTCATCCCTTATATCAAGCATTTCCGCAGTGCTCGTTACATTTTCAAGGTATAAAAGCACGCCTTCAAGGTATTCAAGCTCCGCTTTCGCTTCCGCCATTCGCTCCTCTGCCATATCATAAGCTATTTTAGCTTTTCTGTATTGCTTATAATATTTCTGTGCATTGTTTGACGGGGAGAGTGCTTCATCAAGCGGTACTTCGATAGTGCTTATCGGATCTGTGTAATAATTTGTAACGAGCACACTTTTCATTCCGCTCTTTACTGCATGAAGATTTGCGGTTAAAAGCTCACCGTAAAGCTTAAGCTTTTCTATGTCCTTTCCCGTATTGAGAGTCTGCACGAACATGGCTGTTTTTCGTTCACAGCGTTCAATATTGTTTTTTATTATCCTTCTGTACGACGCAGACATTCTGTCCATCTGCTGACGTATATCCTTTGTCGCATACAGCTCGTCAAGACCTGCCTGCATACTCTCGGCACTCTTTGAGTTTGCTTCGTTTAGCTTAAAGGGATATATCTTTATTGCATTTAAGTTTTCGTCAAGCAATAAATGCGGCGTTATTATTCCGTTTTTCAATTCACCGTAGAAATTAAACAGATGCAAAGCAAGCTTCTCTTTTTCCGCGTCCGTAAGCTCATCGCATTCACGTTTGTCGGTCACGGTAGAAACAAGCCTTTTTGCCATGTCGGGCGATAAGCCGAAAAACGTATCGACAAGTGCCGTGTTCAGCTTCATTTTATTTTCAAGTGCATTTTTAAAATCAGCAAGAGAGGCAGAAAGAGGGTTCTTTTTATCCTGCGACGGGGGCATATTATACAAAACACCGGGCACGATCTGACGCACGGAGGACATATCCGCACCGACACGTCTCGTGCAGTCTATTATGCGGTGTGCTGCGTCAACAAATATTATGTTTGCATACCTGCCCATAAGCTCAACCGCAAGGGTGAAATTATCAATGTCCCCAATCTCATTCCTTGCTTCCAATTCAATAAGCAGTATTCTGTCGAGATTGGGCTGTGACATATTTATTATTCTGCCTCCGCTTATGCGTTTTCTCAAAAGCATACAGAAATTAGGTGCATCTATCGGATTTTCGTACTTTTTATCGGTCAGCTGAACTCTGCACGAATCGGGAACAGCACTTAAAAGCAAACGAAAATTGCCGTTTGACGTATGCACATGAAGCACGATAACGTCCTTTTGCGGCTGTTGTATTTTATCTATTTTTCCGCCTATGAGTTTTTGCATCTCGACCGAAGATGCGGCTAAATTAAGACCTTCCATTTGTTTTATCCTACCGTATTTTTAAGCGTACCTATGCCCTCTATCTCTATTTCAATAACATCGCCCTTTTTCATTTCGCCTATGCCCGAAGGAGTGCCTGTTGCAATTATATCTCCCTTCAAAAGCGTCATCGTTGAGGTTATAAATTCGATTATGCTGTCAACCTTATGCATCATAAGGCTTGTATTTGAATCCTGTTTTGTTTCACCGTTAAGACGTGCCGTTATACGCTTTTCATTTGCATCAAATTCAGTTTCGATAAAAGGACCTATCGGGCAGAATGTGTCCATGCTCTTGGCTCTTGTCCACTGCCCCTCCTTTTTTTGTATGTCACGTGCAGTAACATCGTTTAAGCAGGTATAACCGAGTATATACTCGTGTGCGTTTTCTTTTTTGACGTTTTTGGCTTCTTTTTTTATTACGATTGCAAGCTCTGCTTCATAGTCCACCCTGTTTGATACGCTCGGATATTTTATAATATCGCCGTTACCTATAATTGATGTTGACGGTTTTATGAAAAGTATCGGCGTTTGAGGGTGTGCTTCATCGCCAAGCTCGTCCTTTAATTCTTCACAATGGTCATAGTAATTCTTACCCACGCACACAACCTTGCTCGGCAAAGCAGGTGCTGAAAGTACAACCTTTTCAAGAGAGTATTCCCTGCCGTCAAGGAGTAACTCCTCATACGGCTCACCCTTAAGTCTTTTGACAGTATCACCGTTTAAAACTCCCCAAAACATTTCTTCGTCAAGCCGTACTCTGACTATTTTCATTTGTATTATTCCTCCTCAAGCGTACTGCAAGAAATTTCGTACGCCGTCCGTACCTCCTCGGTTGTTTCATCAAGCTTTTTCACATATTCCCTGCTTTGAAATCTTCCGTTTATACTTACCTGAGTACCAACGGGAAGATTTTTTGCAAATGCGGCATTTCTTCCCCACGCAATGCAGGGCAAATAGTCCGATTTATTGTAAGAACGGTTTACCGCAACTATTATATCACATATTTCACGCAAAAACGGCGTTGTTCGAAATATTGCTTCCTTGCACACATATCCCGTTATCTCTATTTTGTTTTCGCTTACATCTTCATCAACGAACTCAACATCATGACAAAAAACCGTTATGATAAGTTTGCTCTTTGAACCAGTATGTTTGTTGTATGACCTAAGCTGTCCGACCGCACGTATTGTATCCCCAACCTTAGGCAGTCTTTCAAGCACACGTTCGGGAATTGTTACAGGCAATATATCAAGCGTTCCGCTAAGCCTTGGCACACATATTTTTGTGCTGTAAAATTTCTCTCCGAAAAGGACATGGTCCACTGTCAGCGATTCTGCTACACGTCCTGCAATTATTGCTTTGTTGCTGTCGTTTTCTTTATGCATATTCTTTCTCTCCGAGTAATTTCACTGATTTATATTATATTTATTCCAATTTTTGAAAACATATGAGGCTTAACTGTAAGTAGACATAAAACCGTTTTTTTAGACAAACACTGCTTTTTAAAGGGGTTAATCACATTTGTGTCACAATTCTACACAAGTTTGGCTAAATACTTATATTGCATTTTCATAATCATGATGTATAATTTCATCGTGAGTTAAAACAAGATAATTGTAAAAGGAGATACTTGATGGAACGTAATTGGTTTGATGACAATAACATCAACGGCGGCAGTGACAAAAACAACACTTCATACGGCAACGGTTTTTACGGTTACAATACATACTATACTCAGCCTCAAAATACAGTACCGCCCAAAAAAGAAAAAAAGAATGTCACAATGGGACAGCTTGTAGTTTCACTCGTTGCGGTTGCATTGGTATTCTGCATAGGCGGCGTAGTTATAGGAACACTGTTCTCCGCCGACAAAGAAAAAATTCATACCACGGATAAGGGCGGCCTTGTTTTGGTAGACCCGTCTGCCAATGCATCCATGGAGCCCAATGCCACACCCACAATTCCTCCCTCCTCAGGTCTTGCCGTATCGGGCAACACAAGCACTGCAACTTCGGCAACCGATATGCTTCAGCAGTGTATGTCAAGCATAGTCGGCATATACACGGAAAGCACCGTATACGACAGAACAGGTCAGGCATATACTCAGGACCTTGGAAGCGGAAGCGGCGTAATAGTAAAGGCTGACGGTTATGTAGTAACAAACTATCACGTTATAGAGGGTGCAACAGGTATTTCGGTATACCTTCAGGACGGCACGGAATATGAAGCAGAGCTTATCGGAAGCGACAGTGCGACTGACCTTGCTGTTTTAAAAATAGAGGGTGACTCTTTCACGGCCGCAACATTCGGTTCTTCCGCAAACTCTTTGGTGGGCGAGCAGGTTTATGCAATAGGCAACCCCTTGGGCTTCCTTACAACAAGCGTAAGCGATGGCATAATAAGCGGTCTTGACAGAACAATAACGGTTGAGGATCAGTCCATGACTCTCATGCAGACAACTGCGGCAGTCAACCCCGGCAACAGCGGCGGCGGACTTTTCAACGCAAAGGGCGAGCTTATAGGCGTTGTTAACGCAAAAAGCACGGGCAGTGATGTTGAGGGATTGGGCTTTGCTATCCCGATAGATATTGCACGTCCCATAATTTCCGACCTCATGGATTACGGCTTTGTAACGGGCAGACCTTTCCTTGGTATCACAATGCAGAATGTAACGCTTTGGGATTCGAGCTTCGGAAGCTTCTACTTCCCCTCCTATACAACACGTGTTCAGATAATGGGTGTTGCAGAGGGCTCATGTGCAGAAGCGGCGGGCTTAAAATCGGGCGATATAATACTTGCGTTTGACGGAGATGAAATAACAGGCTCATCACAGCTTTCCGCAAAGATTGCCGAGCATGACATAGGCGATGTTGTAACAATAACCGTTCAGCGAAACAACACCACCGAAGATATAACGGTTACGCTCACAGGCAGAGAACAGTAAAACTTTCGTTTTTAAGTTATAAGTTATATTGAATAAGTCAGGAAAAAGCTCCGCACAAGCGGAGCTTTCTATGTGCTTGAAAAGTCCTCCCGGACTTTTTCGAGGTAACAGCTTTACCTGAAATGAATTATTTTATATTCAATAATTCATCAATCTTTTTATTTAATACTCTTGAAAAGCGGAGCAGCTCAATATCCGTAACAAACCGTTTCCCTGCTTCTATCCTTTGAATCGCATTTTTATCAATATCCAAGCCGTCAATTTGCAAAAGGTCTGCAAGCATTCTTTGAGATATCCCCATGCTTTTTCTGTAAATTGCAATGTTTTTACCGCAAATGTTATTTGCTCCGTCTTTTGCCCTGTTTGTAAACATACAGTTCCTCCCTTGACATTTTGTGCTTGTCAATGAAAAAAGTATATGTTACTATGGTTTGCATGATGACATTCACTATGTGTCATGATTGTATTTGTTTAAACAGTCAAAGCTCCGCACAAAAGCGGAGCTTTTTCATGACTTATTCACTATTACCTATAACTTATAACTTCGAAGCGTCAGCTTCTGTATCCGCTCATTCGTGCCGTTGCGATATGCTTGCCGCTTTCGTGATAAACCTCTATATCGAAGCGGCATATGTTCCTGCCCGATTTTATGCATTTTGCTTCGGCAGTTAAAATACCCTCACACGGCGTGGAGCTTAAATATTCAACGCTTGCATTTAAAGTTACGGTGGGTATTTGCACGGAATTTGCGGCAACTGCGAATGTTACATCAATAAGCGTGTAAACCGCACCGCCCATAACTCTGTCATTTGCGTTTTTGTGCTTTCTCGCAAGCTTTAAACTGCATTTCGCATAATTCGTATACGCTTCTTCGATAACCACGCCCGTAGTTTCCATTGCATATGTATCTTCTTTGAAAAATTCTCTTGCCCAAGAAAGATAATCCTGCTCCATTTTATCCGCCTCTTTTGTTATATTATCCTGCACAAAAATGATTTGCCCACGGCAAAAGGCAAGCCCACTATGTACTCATGCACCGTTGAGCCTATATCGGCAAACGATTCAAGCGTACCTAAATTTATGCCCTTTCTGAAGCTCTTTGAGTACGCAAGCACGGGTATGTACTCCCTGCTGTGGTCGGTACTTGAAGTTGTGGGATCACAGCCATGGTCGGCAGTTATTATCAATAGATCCTTTTCATCAAGGCTGTTTATTATTTCAGGCAGGCACAGATCAAAATGCTGAAGTGCCATCGCATAACCGTCGGGATCGTTTCTGTGACCGTATATCATATCGAAATCAACGAGGTTTGTGAAAATGAGTGATACATTTTTCATTTCTTTCATTGCCTTTATCGTTTCTTCGATGCCGATAACATTGTTTCGGGTATGATTTATGTAAGTAAGCCCTTTTTTGCAGAAAATATCTTCGATTTTACCTATGCCCAATGTTTTATAGCCCCTATCGCAAAGCGAATCCAAAACGGTGGGGACGGGCGGCGGCAAAGCATAATCCTTTCTGTTCTCCGTGCGGTAATAGCTTCCGCTTTCACCTGAAAACGGACGTGCTATAACTCTGCCTACGGTATTTTCTCCAACAAGCATTTTTCTTGCAAATTCGCACATTTTATAAAGCTCATCAAGCGGTATCACGTTTTCATGTGCCGCTATCTGAAAAACGCTGTCTGCGGAAGTGTACACTATGGGCTTGCCCGTTCTTACGTGTTCATCACCGAGTTCTTTTATTATTTCGGTACCCGATGCCACGGTATTGCCGAGTATTTCCCTCCCCGTTTTTTCAACAAATTCATCTATAACTTCTTTCGGGAAACCGTTGGGATATGTTTTGAAAGGCGGATTTTGTATAACGCCCATCATCTCCCAATGTCCGCTCGTGGTATCCTTTGCCTTTGTTTTTTCCATGGCACGTCCGAAATTACCTTTCGGCATTTCAACCTTCGGAAGTCTTGAGTCCTCAATATTACCGAGCCCAAGCTCCAAAAGATTGCCTATCTGCATATTATCAACAGCGGCATATACATTGCCTAAGGTATGCGAGGAAGCATCACCGAATTCTTCTGCATCGGGTAATGCACCTATACCTACACTGTCAAGTACTATTATTATGGCTCTTTTCATAAATAAACACCTCAATATAATAATATCCTTAAAGTGAGGGGAATTACAACCCCCTCTATGCCGATTGCCAAAAACAAAAGCATTATTTCACGGCCAAAGCTTGTTGCACTGCTCTTTTTTTCGCCGCTTTCTATCAAATTTCCTTTAAATTTTATTTTCTGTGCCGTATTTTTCTGCGTTCCCCAGCCTCGAAGCAGGCACAAAAGCATCGCCGTCGCCGCCATTATATTTGGAACGATGAAGAAAGCCTGATAAAGTATGCCCCACCACTCAAATTCATAAAAGAACGAAAAGGCGGTAAAGCCCGTCAAAAATCCGTAAAACAACAGCGTTAAAAACGCTATGGGGCAAAACAATCTGTGAATGCAAACAAGCGATATCAACGCATAAAAAAGAGTATACGCCATTACCGTTCTTATAAGACCTGCAAAAACATCGTAATTCACACCGTATTCCATTAAAAGTGCCGTCTTTGTAAGCACTGCACCACGATATGATATACTGCACGAGGAATACCCCGACGCTGTTCCGAGTATAAAGATAAACAGAGCCGTTAAAAACAATACAGGGTGTTCTTTGATTTTATCCAAAAAATGCGTTCTTTTCAATTCTGTTTGATATATTGCCATATACATTTCACTCCTTAAAGAATATATATGGCTGTCTTTCAGTTGCTATGAGCCAAGCTCTCCTTAACTTTTTGTGTTATCATGGCGGAAAATTCCTTATTTGTGGGCCTACCCTTTGTGGGGCTTACCGAATAACCGAACAGAACGTATTGCTCCTCAATATTTCCCTTTATCCATGCACTTTCTATTGCTGTCCTTATGTTTCTGTCGATGCTTTTCCATTCGTGCCGTCCGTTTTCTTTTGCAATGAGCATCAAAATTTCCGTATATGTTTTTTTATCACCGTATTTAAGCAAATATGCAACAAGCTTTTTTAAAAATGAATAGCCTTTAAGCTTGGGAGATATACTCACTTTTCTCAAATAATATACTATTGCTTCCTCCACTCTTCTATCAGCATCCAAAACATGCTTTTCATGCTTCATTCCCACAGCTTTTCTTATATGATTTTCAACAAGAGTCATATTCACGGGCTTTATAAATATATGCGTTACATTGTGTTTTTGAAAAAGCAGCAGCATTTCGTCGCTTATATTGGGAGCTGTTACAAATATGGTTATTTTATTGCAAAGTCCGATTCTTTCAAACTCTGAAAGCACGCTCAAGCCGTCTTTTTTGTGCATGAACGCACCCAGAATAAGTACATCGGGCAGTTTTTCACCAATGCTTTCAAGCACTCCGTCTCCGTCATTTACGGTTTTGACCTCAAAACCGCCCCCCTCACAAAGCCGTGCTTTAAGTTTTTCGCAATATTCTCTTTCACTGTCCGCTATCAATACCGATTTCATGGACAAAATTATAAACGTCACACCTACCTTTCTCAATCGATACCAAAAAGAACGACTTATTACAGCAAAACTCGACAATAATAAGCTTGACAACACAGATTGAGAGAATTAAAATTATACACAGAATGATCAAGGGATTATTCTCAGAGTATGGTCTAAAAGCCGTGCGAAGGGGTACACCACCTCGGGTGTATTTTTTCCGCACGGCTTTTTTATTTTTTCATTTTCAAAAAGGAGTTTTATCATGATAACCGTAAACGGAAAAGCAGTGGATTGTGCAAACATAAGCATTGCTCAATATCTTGAAAAAGAAGCTTATCAAACAGGCAGAATAGCGGTTGAAAAAAACGGCGAAATAGTTTTAAAAAGCGAGTATTCATCAACCATTCTTTGCGATGGCGACAAAATAGAGATAGTGCATTTTGTGGGAGGCGGCTGATATGCTTTTTTCACAGGAAGAATTATACAATACTCTTGCCTCAAGGTGCGGTGAAGGTGCCTCAAGAAAGCTGACTTCTGCCCGTGTTGCAATTTTGGGGCTGGGTGGGCTCGGCTCACACATTGCACTCACGCTTGCACGCATGGGCGTAGGGTGTTTGCACATAATCGACTTTGATAAGATTGAGCTTTCAAACATAAACCGCCAAGCCTACACGCTTTCGCAGGTGGGACTTTATAAAACAGAAGCTTTAACTGCATTGTTACACGAGATAAATCCGTATACAAAGGTTATTGCAAGCAACACGGTTATTACGGCACAAAACGCTGTTCCCCTGCTTGAATATGACACAATAATTGCAGAAGCTTTCGACAGTGCAGACGCAAAATCCATGCTTTTTGATGCTTTATCACCAAGCTTAAAAGAAAAAAAGCTCGTCATGGCTTCGGGCATGGCAGGAACTTTTGACGCAAATTTGATACGCACACGCAAGCTCACGGAAAATGTTTATATATGCGGTGATGAAGTAAGCGACGTAAGCAAATTCCCCATGTTTGCTTCAAGGGTAACGCTTTGTGCTTCGCATCAGGCACACATGATTTTAAGGTTGATACTTGAAAATTAAGGAGGAACAAAAATGAAAGACGATAAACTCATAATAGGCGGACACGAATTTTCATCACGCTTCATACTCGGTTCGGGAAAATACTCTCTTTCGCTTATAGAAGCCGCAATAAAAAACGCAGGAGCAGAAATTATAACGCTCGCACTCAGGCGTGCAAATACAAGCGAGAAAGAAAACATACTCGACCATATTCCCAAGGGCATAACGCTCCTGCCCAACACATCGGGTGCAAGAAATGCCGATGAAGCAGTAAGAATTGCACGTCTTGCACGTGAACTCGGCTGCGGTGATTTTGTGAAAATCGAAATAATGAACGATTCAAAATATCTGCTTCCCGACAATTACGAAACAATAAAGGCAACCGAGATACTTGCAAAAGAGGGCTTTATAGTCATGCCGTATATGTACCCCGACCTTAACTGTGCAAGAGCTCTTGTCGAAGCCGGTGCCGCCGCCGTAATGCCGCTTGCCTCGCCGATAGGCTCAAACAAAGGGCTCTCAACCCGTGATTTTATACAAATACTCATTGACGAGATAGACCTGCCGATAATAGTCGATGCAGGCATAGGCAGACCGTCACAGGCGTGTGAAGCAATGGAGATGGGTGCGGCGGCAATAATGGCAAATACGGCACTTGCAACGGCAAACAATATTCCGCTCATGGCATCAGCCTTTAAGGCGGCAATAGAAGCAGGCAGAAGTGCATACCTTGCAGGCTTGGGCAGAGTTTTAAGCCGTGGTGCTTCCGCGTCAGACCCCCTTACCGGATTCTTGCACGATTGAGGTAAATTATATGGAAAATAACTTTTTTGTCGATTCTCAGCTTCTTTCAAAGGAAGCATTGGAGAAAAAGCACCGCATAGAAACTGATGCTTCATGCCGTACAAATCACATGGAATATTTAGAGGGCATGGAGAAAACAGAGTCCGACATATGCGAAAAAGTCCTTCGGCACATGAACTCATACGATTATGAAAAATATACCGAAGCAGATGTTAGAGCGGCACTTTCAAAGGATACTTGTTCAATTGAAGATTTAAAGGCACTTCTATCCCCTGCGGCAGAAAGCTTTATTGAGGAAATGGCTCAAGAAGCCCAAAAGGAAACAGCCAAGCATTTCGGCAACACGGTGTATATGTTCACTCCGCTTTACATTGCTAACTACTGCGAAAACTACTGCGTATACTGCGGCTTCAACTGCTACAATCAGATAAAGCGTATGCGTTTGAATTTTGAGCAGATAGAAAAAGAAATGCAGATAATCGCCGCTTCCAACATGGAGGAAATACTCATTTTAACGGGCGAAAGCAGAAAAATGAGCGATATTGAATACATAGGCGAAGCGTGTAAATGTGCGAGAAAATATTTTCGCACGGTTGGACTTGAGATATATCCCGTCAACACGGACGAATACCGTTATTTAAGGGAATGCGGAGCAGATTATGTGACGGTATTTCAGGAAACATACGACACCGAAAAATACGAAAAGCTCCACCTTTTGGGGCATAAACGAGTGTGGCCCTACCGCTTTGATGCACAGGAGCGTGCAATTATGGGCGGTATGCGTGGCGTTGCGTTTTCGGCACTTTTGGGGCTTGCCGACTATCGAAAGGACGCACTTGCAACAGCACTTCACGCCTACTTTTTACAGCGTAAATATCCCCATGCCGAAATATCGCTTTCATGCCCAAGGCTTCGCCCGATAATCAACAACGATAAGATATCACCGCTTGATGTAAGCGAAAAGCGGCTCTGCCAGATACTTTGTGCATACAGAATATTCCTCCCCTTTGCAGGAATTACAGTATCTTCAAGGGAAAGTGCCGCATTTCGTGACGGAATAGTAAAGATTGCCGCAACCAAGGTTTCCGCAGGTGTTTCAACGGGCATAGGCGACCACGAAAGCAAGTATGAGGGCAAGGAAAATACCGAAAACATGGGCGATGAGCAGTTTGAAATAAACGATTCAAGAAGCTTAAAAGCCATGTATGATGCAATGAGCGAAAACGGACTTCAGCCCGTTTTAAACGACTATTTATATGTTTGAAATTTATTGTGTAACAAACAGAGAATTATGTGCAGGCGACTTTTTAACACGCATTGACGAAATCGCAAAAAGCAATATAAGCGGAATAATACTGCGTGAAAAGTCGCTTTGTGAAAGTGAATATACACTTCTTGCAAAGGAAGTGCTTTCAATATGCAAAAAGCACGATGCAAACTGTATACTGCACACCCATGTCGAAGCGGCGTTGTCACTGAATCACAGAAAAATACATCTGCCGCTTAATGTTTTGAAAAGCACACCGAAGGAGTGTTTAAAGCGTTTCGATACCTTGGGTGCGTCATGCCACAGCTTAGAGGACGCAAAATATGCTCAAAGCTTTATCTGTACCTACATAACCGCAGGGCATATATTCCCCACCGAGTGCAAAAAAGGAGTACCTCAAAAAGGTACTGCCTTTTTAAAAAACATATGCTCAAATGTTGATATTCCGGTGTTTGCAATAGGCGGAATAAACAAAAGCAATATTAAAGAGCTTGAAAACACGGGTATTTTCGGTTTTTGCGTAATGGGCGATGCCATGAAATCGGAAAATGCAACGTCATATTTTGACGGGCTCAAAAATGCTTGTTCTGCAGCATTCGCTCATAAAAGCGTATAAAAGTGCATATTATTCGCTCAAAAAAGTGTAA